>JAGVNU010000052.1 GCA_020053105.1 Thermodesulfovibrionia bacterium | reverse complement strand
TCTGGCATTGGCAAGCTCCCTTTCAGAGGTAAGGAGCAGGGTGTTTGCGTCAATGACATCAATGCTGTTGGCGAGGCCGTACTGGAACTGCTTTGTAACGGAATTGTAATTGTCCGCTGCATATTCCGATTCTGCCTGTAATCTGTCTATGACCGCCGACGTGGTCAGGAGGTTGAGATACGCATCCTCGACCTCCACCCCCACAGATTGCTTCAGGTCTGTAAGGCCGAGGTCGGCCTGCCTCGCCTTTGCCTTTGCTTCACCTACTTCGGCAACCCTCAGGCCGCCTTCAAAGAAGGGGAAGTTGAGTTTAAGCGCCCCGTACATCCGTTCGTTCAGCCCTGTTGAGGTAGAAGGAGAATTTTCCTGTCTCAGGTAGACGCCTTCTACTGAAAAGTCGGGCCAGTATGAGCCTTTCGTATATTTCACTTCATCTTCAGCAATCTGTTTCTGAACAGTCACTGTTTTAATGTCTGCCCTTTCTGAAAAAGCCTTCTGCTTAAGGCAGTCCACGGTTGACACACGGCAATCCCTGATTAAGGCGTCTAATAATTCCTGCTCCCGGGTCACAAGGTCTTTGCCGGGCTCCTGCTCTTTTACCTCTAATACGCCGGCAATGCCTACGGTCCTCGCAAGCACTGTCTTTGCCAGTCTCATGCTGTTATCAGCCTTTATTAATTCCGACTGTGCGCCTGCGAGTTCCGCTTCGGCCCTGAGAAGAACGGTCTTCGTGGCCTCGCCTACCCGAAGGCGTGTCTCGGACGCGTTTCTGTGCCTTGTCAGTCTTTCGACATTGGCCCCTGCTATTTCCTGTGCCTTTTTGGACTTAAGCAGACTGTAATATGAAGAAGCGACAGTCAGAAGATATTCTTCCCTGACGGCATCCAGGTCATGCCTGCTTTTTTCTATTCCTTCATTTGCTATCCTGAATGCGGTGAACTCTTTACCGCTTAACGATATGGACTGGTCCAGCCTTACCCCCCAGTCGTTCATGTAATCAGGCTGCAGGACGGCTGTATCGCTCTGTATTTCCCTGCTGTATCTGGTATGACCGGCAAAGGCTGAAAGCGTAGGGAACAGGACCGCTTTTGCCTTGTCTTTCTGACGCTCTGCTATATAAAGGTCTTCCTCAGATATCTTTACAGTCTCAATACGTTCAAGTGCAATTTTGTAAAGGTCTTCAAGTGAATATTCCTCGCTGTATGAGCTGCGCGGGATTGTTGCAAGTACGATGCAGACTATGAATATCATTATCAGTTTTTTTTTCATCGCCTAGTCTCTCCTGCTTCGGGTCCATAAGATATGTCCGGCGCTAATTTCGTGTACATAGACACAAATCCGGGCCGCAACCCTTTTATGATAAATTATACTATCAGATCAACATTAAAGTAACATTAAATACCAAGCAAATTATTGTCCGAACAGCGCTTCTACAAATTCATCCGGGTCAAAGTCCTGAAGGTCTTCGACAGCCTCGCCGACACCTATTAACTTAACGGGGATATTGAGTTCCTTATTGATTGCCAGAATTATTCCGCCCTTTGCAGTCCCGTCAAGCTTTGTGAGCGCAATGCCCGTTACGCCTACCGCCTCATTGAATATCTTTGCCTGGTTTATGGCGTTTTGCCCTGATGTAGCGTCTACTACGAGCAGCACTTCGTGGGGAGCGGAGGGTTTTTCTTTACTGATGACACGCTTTATCTTCTTGAGTTCCTCCATAAGATTGGTTTTTGTATGCAGCCTCCCGGCAGTGTCGATTATTACAACATCTATGTTTTTTGATTTTGCGGATGCGACCGCATCAAAGGCGACCGCGGCGGGGTCCGCCCCGCTTCTGTGCTTTACAATCTGTGCGCCGGCCCTGTCCGCCCAGATCTCAAGCTGTTCAATGGCCGCTGCCCTGAAAGTATCTCCTGCTGCAAGAGTGACCGTGAAGCCATGATCTGTGAAGCGTCTGGCGAGTTTGCCTATTGTAGTGGTTTTCCCCGCGCCGTTAACGCCCACTGTGAGTATGACATAGGGTTTTTCACCTGCGCACATTACCTTGTGGCCCGCGATAAGAATCTTTTTCACCTCTTCCTTAAAGGCCGCCTTCAGGTCCTTTTCATTTCTGATCTTTTGTTCTCTTACCTTTGCCTTCAGGGATTGGGTGATGGACTCCGCGGCCTGAGGCCCGACATCAGCCATAATCAGAAGT
The DNA here is from genome assembly GCA_020053105.1 of Thermodesulfovibrionia bacterium. Lineage (GTDB taxonomy): Bacteria > Nitrospirota > Thermodesulfovibrionia > UBA6902 > UBA6902 > UBA6902. Next base: position 1,817 of record JAGVNU010000052.1, on the reverse strand, counting down.
TCCTCGAATTCATCCAGAAGACTGTCGTCAACTGTTCGCCCGCTGACAAGCCTCTCAACATTTTCGATAAGGGATTTCTTTGTTTTGAACAATCCCTGTTTCAGTCTGTCAAATAAACCCACAATATTCTCCTTTGATATTATTCCGCCACAGGCTGCCACTGACTTTTATAAGGAAGAAGTAAAACACATTACCATCACTTTTCACCTTTTCTTACGTCTGCGCGGGTCAGCGGCAAATAAAGCAAAGAAATTTTAACAGTTTCATGTATGAAATTGATATTGCACGGGCCGGGAATAAGAAAAGGAAGGCAGGATATTTGCCCGCCTTCCTTTTGATTTCTTCAGCTATCGACTGCTAATTAGAAGCCGAACGGTTTTGCAAAGAGGATAATCAATGCAACAACCAGCGCGTAAATACAGAGAGACTCAATCATTGCAAGACCGATGATCAGGGTTGTGGTGATTTTGCCTGATGCTCCGGGATTTCTTGCAACACCTTCTGCTGCCTTGGCGAGTCCTATGCCCTGTCCAATGCCCGTTCCTAAAGCAGCAAGGCCGATACCCAATCCGCATGCCAGAGCTGCCATACTGAAATAACCCATTTGTGGTGCATTGGATGCTCCTTCAGCAGCGCCTTCAGCTGCAAACGCAACAGGCGCCAAGAGGCATACCAAGGAGAGTGACAGTAAAATTGCAGTTACTATTCTTCTCATTTTTCCTCCTTTCATAGAGTACTATAGGTGTCCCTATTGTTAGTGTGCTTCTTCTACGGAACCAGCTAAATATAATGTTGTCAGCAGGACAAAAACAAATGCCTGTATCACTGAAACGAGAACGCCAAGACCAAGTATTGCAGTCGGCACGACCACTGGTGAGAGCAATAACAGAATTAATATGATTTTATGTTTTGCCACCATATTTCCGAATAACCTGACAGATAAGGTCAAAGGCCTTGCAAGATGCCCTATCACTTCGATTATAAACATCAGTATCATCAGGGGAAGCGCAGGCAGCGACCTGATTGGTCCGACAAAGTGTTTAATGTATCCCAACTTGTGTTCTTTGAATCCGTATATGTGAGTGGCGAAAAAAACCGGCAGCGCCAATGCGGCGTTTGTATTGAGATTGCTGGTCGGGGCCTCGCAGCCGGGGATCAGTCCGATAAAGTTGCAAACAAGAATATATATGCCGATAGTTGCGATGAACGGGAAAAAATGTCTCCCCAGGTGTCCGATATTGGTGTCCACAAGGTCGAGAAAGAATTCCATAATGACTTCCACAAGGTTCTGTACCCCTCTGGGGACCAGGTTGAGCGACTTTCTGGCCAGTATCGCGATGACCAGGATTATAAGTGTGGCAACCCATGAAAAGGCGACAAACGGCGGGATGCCTGCGTGGATTAACAAGTTGACTGGAAAAATAAATGGAGCTTCGTGCATAGATTCCCTCTTTTCTTAAAGTGGGATTAATGATAAGCCAGCATGCTGGAGCATGTCAAGGCGCAAATTTGTAAATTTAAATTTCTTATAGCTGGTAATGAAGGAGAAAAAAAGAAGGCCTGAATATTTAAACTCAGGCCTTCTTTTTTTAATTTTAATCCGGCAACTACTTACTTTCCCAGGGCCTCGCGACCCAAGTATCATCAGCCAAGGAGGGCTTAACTTCCGTGTTCGGAATGGGAACGGGTGTGACCCCTCCGGTAAAGCCACCGGAAATTTTTATCAACCAGGTAAAAATGATAACATGAAGCAAAATTAAAATGCAACAGGTCAATAAAAAAAATGGTGGAGGTGAACGGGATCGAACCGATGACCT
>JAGVNU010000040.1 GCA_020053105.1 Thermodesulfovibrionia bacterium | reverse complement strand
GTTTCTTAACCTGTTGGGTGATATTTTATATCATCCCAATCCCTTTAACCAGAAGGGGGTTTTGCTTCTTTTTCCGTTTCTATATCTGTTTTAGGGTAACAGATATCCTGAATTTATCAATGGTTGCCTAAATTCAGCGGCCTGCCATGGTCCCGCAGATAACAGATTTATTCTATGGAAGATTTATGGGACTTCCTTCGCCCCGTTCAAGCGCTTTCAGCAGCGTCCCGGCATATTTTTTCTCAACCCTGAATCCATAATTTTCCGCACGTTTAAGGGCAGTTAAATAAGCCTTTTCCGCCTTGACCCTTTTACCGGACAAATAATCCACTTCGCCGGTCCCGAGAATGCAGTATATCATTCCACGGGGGTCTTTTGTCTGTTTGAAATGCTCAGCGGACTCCTTAAAACTCTCAAGGGCCTTGTCCATTTCTCCAAGCATCTTGCGTGTAGTGCCTATACTCCAGAGTGTATAAGCGTAGCTGACCCTGTCGCCTATTTTTTTATACAGGGTCTCAGCCTTCCTGAAATATATCAGTGCATTTTTGTAATCACCGTTCATCCTGCGCGCATTACCCAGGCCGCAATATGAATAGGCAAGTCCGAACCTGTCCTTGAGTTGTCCGAACATCCTGTTGGCCATTTTATAATATCTCTCCGAGTCCGTGAATGCGCCGGCCACCCTTGAACTTCCCCCAAGTCCACAGTATGAATAGGCCACTCCTGCCCTGTCTTTTAAGGCCCTGAACACTTCAAGCGATTCATGATAAGTCTTGACTGCCTGCTTTACATCACCCTTTATCCTGAACGTGCCGGCCGTTGCCCACAAGGAAAATGCCTCCCCTTTGCGGTCCTTCAGCGTCCGATAGATTTTATGGGCCTTCCGGATAAGGTCCAGCGCCCGGCCCCAGTCCCCCAGGGCACGCAGACTCAGGCCCAGTCCGGACAGGGCATCGGCCTCCGAAGCTCTGTCATCAAGCGCCTCCGCAAGGGCCAGCCCTTCCGTATACATTTCCTTTGCCTCTGTGAAATCGCCCTTGGCCCTGAACGTATCGCCAAGGGACAAACAGCAGTCTAACAACCCGGACACATCTGAAGTTTGTTTGCAGACTACCAGCGCTTTATTGTAGAATTCTACCGCCCTGTCGTATTCTGCCCTGTTCCTGTATTCTTCAGCTTTCTGGAAATATTTTTCTGACATTATTCTCCTCTTTCTATATACACTGTATACCGCGTCTTAATTTTAACTCACTTGCATCTTGCCCTGACGGTCTTTACCGTATCGGCATAGTTTTTGGAATTATAGAAGGCGCTCCCCATGACAACGATATCAGCTCCGGCCTTCACAACCTCTGCAACATTGTCGATGTTTACTCCGCCATCAACTTCTATTTCAGCCCTGTAATTATTCCTGCTGATGATATCTTTCAGCTGCTTGATCTTGGCAAGGGCCTCAGGAATAAACTTCTGGCCTCCAAATCCGGGGTTCACTGACATTATTAATACCATGTCAACATACGGGAGGACAATCTCTATGCTGCTGACCGGGGTAGCCGGATTAACAGACACGGCGGCCTTTACACCGCACTCTTTTATGTTCTGAACAGTCCTGTGCAAATGTATGCACGCCTCCTGATGCACGGTTATGATATCAGCGCCGCTGTCTGCAAAATCCCTGACGTACTTATCAGGGGCGCTAATCATGAGATGCACGTCAAGCGGAATGGATGCGACCTTTTTAACAGCCTTCACGACAAGCGGCCCGATTGTGATATTCGGGACAAAATGACCATCCATCACATCTACATGGACCAGGTCGGCCCCTGCCTTTTCAGCAGCAATGACTTCCTCGCCGAGCCTGGAAAAATCTGCCGACAAAATAGACGGCGCTATCTTTACCATAAAACCTCCTCTTGCAGATTAAAGCTGTCAGCTGACAGTTTCAATCTATTGTTAAAACCACATTCCCCATCCACGGCCGAGCTTGACCTCCACCGATCCACCCTTCTGAATGACCGCCCCGGCCTCGGGCCTCTGAAATATGACCTTGGCTCCGCTTTCCTTTTCCACTAATTCAATGCCAAGCTCTTTTGCCAGTTTTCTTGCGTCATCTATTGTCATGTTAACAAAGGCAGGGCATTTATAAGACCTTGTATAAGGACCGAGGCTCACAAGCAAATTGATTTCATTTCCTGTCATATTCCCGGATAAAGGTCTCTGTGCGATGATCATTCCCTTTGCCATGGAATCGGAATGGACCGATGTGACCTTTTTTATCTTCATGCCCAGATTGCTTAATGTCAGTTTCGCGTCCTCAAGCATCTGCCCTTCAAAAGAAGGCATTGAATACATCTCCGGTCCCTTGCTCACAATCACTTCCACATAGGCGCCTGCCTTTACCCTCTCTCCGGGTTTTATCTTTTGGCTAATGATGCGGCCTTCAGGGATTTCGTCATTATACTCCTTTCCCTGAACGCTCAAAAACATCTTTTCCCTGTTCAATTCTTCAGCCGCCTCCGTCAGACTCTTCCCTTCGATCAACGGGACCTTGCCGCCTTTATCGAAGCTTACGATTTTAAAAACCAGAAATGCGGCCGCAGCCCCGACAACAAGGAAAGCTATAAAGTAAAATGACAGTTTTAGAATATTTTTCATAATTATTGTTCAGCGTTGGACACGCTTACCCCTTAACGTCTAAATAACAAACCTCATTCCTTCTTTTAATTTTCTTCCCTGCAAATAAGCTTTGATCACCATGACCGGTTTGCCCGAAGGCTGGATCTCAAGGATGGAAAGTCTTCCCCTGCCTGCGCCTACAATCAACTCATCTTTGCCGGCCCTCTCTATGGTCCCGGCCTCTGCGTTTCCATGCAGCGGGACCGCCTTAATGATTTTGACCCTTCCGTTTTCAAGTATGCTATATGCGCCGGGCCATGGATTCATGCCGTTGATAAACCTGCATAACTCCTCTGCTGATCTTGACCACATGATAAGCCCGTCGTCCTTTTTTAATAAAGGCGCATATGACGCCTCACCGGTTTGAGGGATGGGTTTGACCTCCCCGCTTTCCAGCCCCTTCAATGTTGGTATTAATAAATCTGCCCCGATCTTTGACAGTCTGAGTGAAAGGGTACCCGCAGTATCGTCTGCAGATATCTCTGTCTCCTCCTGCAGCAGAACAGGACCTGTATCCAGTCCTTCATCCATAAGCATGGTGCTGACGCCAGTTTTTTTCTCTCCATTGATTATGGCCCAATTGACAGGAGCGGCCCCGCGGTATGCCGGCAAAAGGGATGCATGAATATTCACACACCCGAGTTCCGGCAAATGAATTATTGAGGCAGGGAGTATCTGTCCATACGCAGCCACAACAGCAGCCGAAGGATTTATGGCTTTCAGCGCTTCAATAAATTCCGGCTCTCTAACTTTTACAGGCTGCAAGACCCTGATCCCGGACCTCTGAGCTTCCACCTTTACAGGACATGATTTCAGCTGTCTTCCCCTCCCGCTCGGCCTGTCCGGCTGAGTCACGACAGCAAGCACCTCATGCCCCGCACCAAGTAATGTCTGAAGAGGCAATACTGCAAACTCCGGAGTTCCGAAATAAACAAGTCTCATGATATTTGCCTTAATTGTACAAGAACAGCCGTCATATTCGTAAAGTCAACAGAAATTCAATGAATATAAAATTACAACAACAAGATACCAAATTACAAATAAGCGATATTTTTCTTATTTCAGGTATGGCGGCAGGAAGTCATTCCGGCAATCGGGATTCGCCGATTAATTGATTAATGGTGTTTGAGATTTGATTTTTCAGGATAGGTGGACATACGCAGAACAGGGCGTACATGAATCAACCGGCGCTTCCTATTCGTTGCTTACCGCATGCTCCCTCGCATACCGTTTCTTGAAAAATTCACGCTTAATGCGCCCGATCCTGTCGATCAGCAGATAACCGTTGAGATGATCAATTTCATGCTGCAGCGCCCTGGCCAGCAGTCCTTCGGCCTCTATCTCTATCAGTGCCCCGTTGCGGTCAAGGCATCTCACCTTTACTATTTCAGCCCTCTTGACGACTGTAGTATATTCAGGGATGCTCAGGCAGCCTTCTTCAGAGCTGTCTTCACCTTCCTCATATATTATCTCAGGATTTACAAGCACAATCAGAGAACTTGTTTCATCCCTGGAGCTTACATCTATGACCGCGACCTGTTTTGAAACTCCGACCTGGTTTGCGGCCAGTCCCACGCCCGGCGCAGCATACATGGTCTCTATCATATCGTCAATGAGCTTTTGAAGTTCAGGGTCAAATTTGCTGACCGGCTTTGTTTTCTTCTTAAGCACGTCTTCAGGATACTTTTTAATATTCAGGACTGCCATGATTTAATTTAACCGCTTCATAATAAAAATAACAAGATGCAGGGGCATGGCGCCCCATGCCCCTGCTCCTGTTTTGGCTGCCGCTATTATGGCAGTGAATATGCCTTGCAGTTATTCCTGGAGAACAGGGCCTTTCTAAGGCTACCCCCAAGTATTTATTGTAAATTTATCGTGGGATAGATTAATATATTGATAGTCAGTTACCTCTGGGAGATTCCATGGATATACATCATCAATTGTTCTATCAAAATCTGGATATCGTATTTTTCATCTATGGTTTCGCCTTCATTGTAATGGGTATCACTGTCCTCGTTCAGCCAAAAAAAATGAGCGAGTTTGAGATAGCCAATATCTTGTGGCTGCTGGCTGCATTTGGAATAACACACGGGCTGAATGAATTTCTGGATATGTGGGCAATCATCAAAGGCCGGAACCCTACGCTTGATATAATCCGATGGTTTATCCTTTTAATTTCCTATATCGCGCTTTTTGAATTCGGCAGGAGGCTTTTCAGACTCAAAATACCTGCATCTTCAGGCGTGCGCAAAAAAATTGCCAAGCCGCTCAGGTGGTGGCTCCTCCCCTGCGCACTGATTTTTATTTGTATTGCAGGCCTATCGTCTTCAGACTTCTGGACGGTTGGCAGCATATGGACAAGATATCTATTAGGCCTTCCCGGCGGGATTTTGATAGGTTTGGGTTTCCATTCATATTACTTTACAGAGGAACCAATACTAAGACCGCTTGCTGTGAAAAAATATTTTTTCACAGCAAGTGTCGCATTTTTAATTTACGGCATTCTCGGAGGCATCATAGTGCCCAAGGGCGATTTCTTTCCGGCCAATATACTGAATACTGATTCATTCCTGACAACATTCAGGATCCCGGTCCAGGCCTTTCGCGCAGTCTGCGCAAGCATTGCGGCGTGGGCTTTGGCAGGCATGTTGTCAATTTTCAACTGGGAGATCAGGAGTAAACTCCAGGAAGCGCAGGATATTTTAAAACAGCAGTTAAAGGAATCAGAAGAAAGATATCTGGAAATTGTAGAAAGTTCAACCGACATTATCCACTCCATCGATGTTGATTATCAGATAAAGCTCTCAAACACTTACGGCTGCCAGCTCCTCGGTTATAAGCCGGAGGAACTCACCGATTCGCATATTAAAAACATATGCACCCCCGGGACCTGGGTAGATTTGGAAAAGAGCCTGGATAAAATTTCCCGTGAAGGTTCGGTTTTTATAGACGAAGGGCAGTTAATAAAAAAGAACGGGGACAAGCTGAAAGTGGCAATTCACGCCATGGCAATTTACGACAACCACAGAAAATTCGGAGGAATGAGGCTGACCTTCAGAGACATAACGCAGCGCAAGTCCGCAGAGGAGGCCCTGAGGGAGAGTGAAGAGAGGTATCGCCTGCTTTTTGAGGAATCCAGGGACGCCATCTTTTTAAATACGCGCGATGGTAAATTCATCGACATAAACCAGACAGGGCTGGACCTCTTCGGCTACTCCAAGGAAGAAATAATGCATCTTAATACCAACCAGATTTATATTCATCCTGATGACCGGATAAAATTCCAGCAGGAGATAGAGGAAAAAGAATTCGTCAGAGACTATCCGCTCAAACTTCGCAGGAAATCCGGCAAATTAATGGACTGCCTTCTCACCTCAACATTACGCAGGACGAACGATGGAAAAATCTTCGGGTATCAGGGCATTATCCGTGACATTACCGAACGGAAAAAGATGGAGGAAGAACTCCAGAATATTGAGAAACTTGAATCAGTAGGAATCATGGCCGGGGGAATCGCCCATGATTTCAATAATATATTGACTACAATATCAGGGAGCATCTCACTGGCAAAGGTATCAGTGGACACCGGCAGCAAGCTGTCTGAGATTTTGATCGACGCAGAAAAAGCGTGTTTTCAGGCCAAGAACCTGACAAAACAGCTGCTCACCTTTTCCAAAGGCGGCGCCCCTATCAAAAAAGTGGCCCGTGTTGAAGAACTCATAATAAATTCCGCCAACTTCGCATCGAGGGGATCTCACATCAACTGTTTTTTTTCCATCCCGGATGATCTGTGGCCTGTTGAAGTAGATGAAGGTCAGATTGCCCAGGTCATTCACAATCTCGTTATTAACGCGGTACAGGCAATGCCGGAAGGCGGCTCTATAGAAATTACTGCTGAAAACATGGTAATAACAGCCGAAAATATCATGTCTCTGAATTATGGTGAATATATAAAAATATCAGTAAAAGACCAGGGAATCGGCATACCCGGCGATCATATCAAAAAAATATTTGACCCTTACTTTACGACAAAGCGCGAAGGAAGCGGACTGGGACTGGCAACAACTTTTTCCATAATTAAAAGTCATAACGGCCATATTGATGTTGCTTCTGAGGTCGGCAGGGGGACCACATTTACAATATACCTGCCTGCGTCAAAAGACAAATTCCCTGTCAACATCCATGAAAGAGACAAGGCCCGCGGAGGGGAAGGTAAAATTCTTCTTATGGATGACGAACATTCCGTAAGAAACACTGTTTGCAAAATGCTCAGGCATTTAGGTTATGAAGTGGAAACCGCCTCAAACGGTGACGAGGCAATTGCCTTATATAAAAAGGCGATGAAATCCGGTGCGCTCTTTGATACAGTAATTATGGACTTGACCATACGCGGAGGCATGGGGGGAAAGGAAACAATGCAAAATTTGCTGAGAATAGATCCCAGCGTGAAGGCAATCGTATCAAGCGGATATTTTAATGATCCGATAATGTCTGATTACAGGACGTACGGCTTTTACGGAGTAATTCCAAAACCTTATGAGATCGAGGACCTAAGCACACTGTTGCGCAATGTAATAGCATGCAAATGAAAAATTTTCCCAGGTTTCATGATTTAATCATGACGCAGCTTGCCGGACCTAACAACATGAATTACAGGAAAAGATAACCGGGCATGAAGAAAAAAATCATATTATCATTGTTTGCACTCCTGTTATTTTTTTCAGTCGGGGCCGTGCTGGGGGTAGTTTACATCACCAGCACAACATCGGAACTGAAGCGCCTCATTGAGCTTTATCAGGTGGAGGAGCTGAGACGGTCACTTATCATTAATATTCAGACCGTTCAATCCAACCTTCTTGCCGTGAACACCCCGTTTGCCGCCGATCTTGATTCTATTGTTACTAATGTCGTAAAGCTTGAGGAATCCGCGAACAAATGCTCTTCCTGTCACCACCCGCAGAACCTCGTTGACCGCATAGTAAACATGCAGTCCAGTGTGAAAGATTACGAGACCGAGCTGAGCTATTTCCTGACCACAGGGGCAAATTCAGACAGGTTATTGAAATTGAAAAAAAGTGCGGTTGCTCTGGGCGATAAACTCATAGAAGTGACTGAACATATGTCTCATAGCGCAACAACCAGTCTCGACGAAAAGACAGATGTGGCCATGGCCAATATCAGCTATGTAAAGATCATTCTGCTTGCGACAATCCTTGTGACCCTTCTTCTCAGCATCCTGGTTGCCATAAGACTGATAAACTCTGTCACAAGGCCCATTAATGCCCTTGTAAATGCTACAAGGTTGATTACATCAGGGGAATATGGGGCCTCGATTTCTTATAAGGACAAGACGGAATTCGGGGAACTCGCAAACCACTTTAACGCCATGAGCGCCGGCATTAAAGACGCGTATGGAAATATTCAAAGAGAAATCATGGAGCGCAGACAGGTAGAAGAGGCGCTGCGTCAAAGCGAGGAAAAGTTCAGGACGTTCTTTGAAATGTCCCCGACCGGCATAATAATTTATCCGGCTGATCCGGAGCCGCTGAATAAAAATCTGGCGTTCGCAACATTCAACCCGGCATTTCACAACTTTTTCGGCTATTCAAGAGAAGAACTCTCTCTTCTGTCGATAGCTGAACTTTCCTATCCCGAAGATATGGCGAAAAACAGCGACCTGCATAAGGAAGTATTGGAGGGTAAAAGCAACGGCTACAGAATGGAAAAACGGTACATCAAAAAAAATGGCGAGATCACATGGGGATATATAAACTCTACCATACTCAGGAATTCCCTGGGGAAACCCTCTCACATTATGACGATACTGGTAGATATTACCGAACGCAAGAAAATCGAAGAAGAACAGTTGAAAGTTCAAAAACTTGAATCAGTGGGCATACTGGCAGGAGGAATAGCCCATGACTTCAACAACATCATGACGTCTATTGTCGGCAATATCGCGCTGGCAAAGATGTCGTCCAATATTCAAAAAAATATTTTCGAGATATTGACCGACGCTGAGGAAGCATGCCGCAGGGCAAAAGACCTGACAAACCAGCTTCTGACTTTCTCCAAGGGCGGGGCGCCCATTAAAAAGATATCTTCTATTGCAAAACAGTTGAAAGATTCGGCCCGCATTGTACTGAGAGGGTCCAATGTCGGCTACGAATTTTTCATCCCCCCGGACCTGTGGGCAGTTGAAATAGATGAGGGGCAGATCAATCAGGTCATTTTTAATTTAATTATAAACGCCCGTCAGGCCATGCTTGATGGCGGGAAAATCAGGATAAGCGCTGAAAATGTAATCATAGATGAACAAAGCGCACTGCCGTTAATCCACAGGGAATATATAAAGGTAACCGTTAAAGACCAGGGGATCGGCATACCAAACGAGCATCTTCAGAAGATATTTGATCCTTATTTCACAACAAAACAAAAGGGGAACGGCCTCGGGCTTTCAAGCACTTACTCAATCATAAAAAACCATGATGGATATATTGCTGTAGATTCTGAGGTAGGCAAGGGATCAACATTCCATTTTTATCTGCCGGCCGTCAGCAGACATGTTCCGATGGTGGCTGAAAAGAAGCCTGTGCTTATCGAAGGCGAAGGGAAAATCCTGCTGATGGATGATGATGAAAACATATTGACATCCGTCAGCAGGACACTTATGCAGATCGGTTACAAAGTTGAACTTGCAAGAGACGGCATCCAGGCAATAGATATCTATAAAAAGGCCATGTCCTCCGGTCCTTTTGACGCGGTCATAATGGACTTAACCATCCGCGAGGGAATGGGCGGAAAGGAAGCAGTGGGGAAATTGCTGGAAATAGACCCCGAAGCCCGGGTAATTGTGTCAAGCGGTTATTCAACAGACCCGGTCATGGCTAATTATAAGAAATATGGTTTCTGCAGCGTTATTACAAAACCTTATCAAATTGAAGCCCTGAGTGAATTATTACACGACGTAATTTATAACCATATCTGACATATTACGGAATCTGACTCTTGTTCGAAATAGATTTGCATTACCCGACTTCAAACTTCCCAAGACTGCTTTCAATTAATTCTGTCATTTTTTCTTTAAAGTGTTTCCTTATCCCCTTCAGCTCAGTTATCTCCTCGTGTATCTTGACGATCTTCTTCTGCAGCTCCTTCAATGTTTCTTCCGCCTGTAATTCAGCCTCTTTCTGAAGAAGCTCCGCGTTATTTTTCGCAGTTGCCCTGTATGTCTCTACGAATTCCTGTGCCTTTATAACTGTGTCTCTTAGCGCGACTTCAAGGTCATAGAATTCCTTCAGCTGGTTTTCGACTCCTCTTGCCTCCTCTTTTAAAGCGGCATTTTCCTTGCGGATTTCCTCCACTTCCACGCTGATGAGCTGAAGAAATGAATGCACCTCTTCCATATCATGGCCTTTAAATTTTTTCGGGAATTGCTTCTGCTGTATATCTAATGGTGTTATTCTCATAAAAATCTCCCCTGAAAATCTCAGGTTTCTGTCAGCCGCTTTCCTTAGTCTTCAAACCTGCCGATGCACAAACATGCATTCTGTCCGCCAAAGCCGAAGGAGTTTGAAAGGGCTATCCTGTGCTCTTTGTGTCTGGCTTCATTCGGCACGTAATCAAGATCGCACTTAGGATCGCGGGACTCATAATTTATAGTGGGCAGTATAATTGAACGGCTGATGCCTACAAGAGTCAGAATACATTCAATAGGGCCCGCTGCTGCAATGGCATGGCCCAGCATGGACTTGTTGGAGCTGACCGGGACCTCCCCGGCCCTTTCTCCGAACACTTCCCGAACGGCCCGGGTTTCGGTCAGGTCATTTTGCGCTGTCGAGGTCCCGTGGGCGTTTATATAATCAACGTCACCAGGACTGATTCCCGCATCATTCAGCGCGGCCTTTATCGCTATTACGGCCCCCTGTCCTTTGGGGTGTGTATCAGTTATCCGGTAAGCGTCCGCGGAAGAACCGTAGCCCTTTATTTCCCCGAGTATGTGCGCGCCGCGCGCGCGGGCATGTTGGAGCTCTTCCAGAATCAGCGCGCCTGCCCCTTCCGACATCACAAACCCGCTGCGCCTTCTGTCGAAAGGTCTTGAGGCCTTTTGCGGCTCGGAATATTTTTCGCAAAGCGCCTTCAGCAGTATAAAACCGATCATGCCGGTGAAATCTATTGTGGCCTCGCAGCCCCCTGCAATCATGATATTGCACTTTTTGTCCTCAATCAGCCTCACTGCTTCTCCGATGGCCTGAGATCCCGCTGCGCAGGCGGAAACAAGAGAGAGAACAGGGCCCTTGCAGTCAAACGTGGTTGAGAGTATGGATGCGGCTGCATCCGGTTTTCTCCTGAAAAATTGAAGGAACGGATAACCGCCGGCCTTTAACAGGTTTTTCATGTCCCAATGGCCGTCACCGTCATAGAACTTGTGAATCAGCCTGATATCTTCTACATCGGGGTTGTCCCCGTGAGAACCGAGCGAGACACCGATGCTTTCACGGTCCCGGACCTGATCAAGCACTGCCTGTTCTGCAGCCTCTGATACGGCCATTCTCATGAGGCGAAGACCGCGTGATGAGAATTTTCTTAACCTCTGGTCCGTCCTGTTTTCAAATTCATCGATCCATGCATTGTCGACTTCGCCGGCAATCTGACAGGGGAGCCCTGTTGTATCAAAAGACCTGATGTAATCGATGCCGGAAAGGCCCTGCCTGCACTTCTCAAAGGTTTCGTCGGTACTTTTGCCTGAAGTGGTGATCATCCCGTATCCCGTGACCACCACCCTTCGTTTGGAAGATTTCATGGTCATATCAGAAGATATTCTTTTCCTCCTGGACCTTAGTAAGCCAGGCTTTGATTAAATCATCGCCGTTGGTGAAAGTCGCACCTTCTCCGCAGGAACCGCATTTGATTTTGACTCCATCGTCAGACTGCCATGCTGTATTGCCGCAGTTTGAACATTTATCGGGAAGGCTGTTAAGAATGTCCGTGACTCCCTGGACCATTGACTGAACAGTGACCATTGCAGGGATTTCATCCACGTCCATCCCGGCTTGCAGTTGCGGCATGTTATTGCCGAAACGGATCTTCAGTAATTCAATGGCCTTGTCCGTCAGGCGGCCGTCTTCATCTATGGCACTGCCTTCGCCGAACATTTCTTCTATGTGTTCAAGGACGAAGTGACGCGCCATTTTCATCCCGAAGGCCTGCTCCAGCCTGTAGTTTATATCAAGAAAATCCAGTGACTCGGCCCCGAGGTCGTTTATCAGGGAACTCTCCCTTTTAATCAAACTTTCATCAACTCTCAGTGTCTCAACTATTGCCTTCTTAAGTTCTTCAAATACCTTTTCTTCAGTAATCAGGTGTTGACTCATTACGCCTCCTTGTGTCTGTATGTCATTATATTTTGGTATTGTCTGCTCTATCCCCGGGCGTTCTGCATATAGCGTTGCTCAGCCCCCTGTCTACAACGATAGTCTGTCCGGAAATTCCCCTGCCTGCATCGCTGCACAAAAAAAGCACAACATCGGCTATTTCTTCGGGTTCAACATACATCCCGGCAGGGAGCATATCTATATTGTCCCAGAATTGGCGCAGCACCTTGAAGGAATCTGTCTTTACGATACCTCCACAGACCGCATTCGCAGAAATATTTTTTGAGCGAAGGCTTTCAGCACAATCTCTCATAACAGACTCCATTGCCGCCTTCATGCTTCCAAGAGGGTATGCAGGGTTATAAAAGCGACTGCCAAGACTTGATATGAATATTATCTTCCCTTCAGATTTTTCAAGCAGGGGCAGCGCCGCCTGAATGCAGAATATGTTGCCTGTATAATTGGTGTCGACCAGCTGTCTTAATTCCCTTTCAAACAATTTCTCAATTGGTTTAAAAGGGGCCTTTGCTGCATTTAAAATCAGGCAATCAAGTCTTCCCATTTTTTCCGTAACTTCGCCAAGCATGCTTCTGACCGAGTCCCTGACCGCGATATCAGCGTGGACCATTAGGACCCTGCGCCCCATTCCCCCGATCTCCGTGCAAAGCTCTTCTGCCTGGGCCTGGGACGAGCCGCCCGCTTTCCGGTAGTTGACAACTATATCTGCGCCTTCGAGGGCGCATTTTTTTGCAATGGCCCGGCCGATGCCTCTTGAACTGCCTGTTATTAATACGACCTTGTCTTTCAGGATATTCATGACCCGTCTATTTTATAAAAAACATGGTGTTAAGTAAACAGCTTCGGAAATACTCCGGAAATGCAGAATGTTAACAGTTGAAGACTGTATGAAATTCACTACAGCAGAGCTTCAAAGAATTACTTTCATACAGAACCGGTCGTTCCTTTAAGAATATATTTTTGACAATCGTCAGCATCATGACATACATAGAGGAATTGCCGGATTTACAAACGGCCTTATTTAATTGCTTTATTGTAACAGGCAGCAGATCAAATTATGGTATGGATATTGCATTAATATTATAATTGCATATTTCCGCCTATGCAGGTAAAATGAATGGAGTTTTTACAACTCTGCTCCGAAAGGTAAGTAGCCATGTGTTCTAGCCTGAATACAATAAGACAAAATACTGCCTGGATAGGTGTTAACTAAGGAGACAATAATATATGATGAAAATTCATCTGCTCAGATTTATCACCTTACTGGTCCTTGTCCTGTCTTTCAGCTGCAGCCATAGCCCAAAGCAGGTACAGGATAAGCAGGGCATCCGGTTACCGAAGATCATTCCTCCGATTATTGTAAAAAATAATGTCGATAACGATGATACATTATCAGGGATTCCAGCCGTAAATACAGGGCAGGCCAAATGTCCGGGCGCCGAAGGCTGTAAGGATGTTGCAGCTGCTAATATTTTAGAAATCAGCGGGGAAAAGCTTCAAAGCCCGCAGGCTGCAGACGCTACTGAAACAATAATTGCAGATGCAGAAGATCCGGAAGAAAACCCTGAAAATGAAGTTAATGCCGAGGAACTGCTTGACTCCGCCCTTGATTTCGTTAATGCATCGCAGGAATTCTGGGCCGACGGCAACCTTGAAAAAGCAATCGAGACCCTGGACCGGGCCTATGAACTGGTCCTGAAAGTTGATACCGAAAGCAGGCCCGACCTGATCCAGCAGCAGGAAGATCTGCGTTTTATGACTGCAAAACGTATTCTTGAGATTTACGCTTCACGGTATAAAGCCGTTAACGGCAATCACCGTGAAATACCCCTGACCATGAACGAACACGTGGAAATGGAGATCAAATCATTCCAGGGAATTGAACGCGGATTTTTTGTAGAATCATATAAGCGTTCAGGTCTATACATCAATAAGATCAAGGCCTCTCTCAGAGAAGCCGGACTTCCGGAAGAACTCGCGTGGATGCCCCATATTGAAAGCTGGTTTAAGGTAAAGGCGCTATCGCCCGCCCGTGCGCTGGGTATCTGGCAGTTCATACCTTCTACGGGTTATAAGTTCGGTTTAAAGAGAGACACCTGGATAGACGAGAGGATGGACCCTGAAAAAGCCACTGCCGCAGCCATAGCATATTTAAAAGAACTGCACCAGATGTTCGGCGACTGGACCACGGTCCTGGCGGCTTATAACTGCGGTGAAGGCGCGGTATTAAGAAGGATCAGCAAACAGAAGATCAATTATCTTGACAATTTCTGGGACCTGTACAGCCAGCTTCCCCGCGAAACTGCACGCTATGTCCCCAGGTTCCTCGCAACTCTGCACATTTTAAAGGACCCGGCAAAATACGGTTTTACCCTCGATGAGATCGATCAGCCGGTTGCTTATGAAACAGTCGGCATTCAAAAACAGGTCCAGTTGAAAACAGTGGCAGAGTCATTGGGGGTCACTCTGGAAGAACTCGCGGCATTGAATCCGGAACTTCGTTTACAGATAACCCCTCCAACCCAGTACACACTTAAGGTCCCGGCCGGGAAAAAAGACGCGGTACTTGCCTGCATGGACGTAATACAGCCGTGGGCAACATCGCAGGATGACATAGGGCCTTCCAGCGGCGCTTATGTATATCACATGGTGCAGAGCAATGAGACGCTTACCGCAATTGCTAAAAAATATAACACCTCGACCCGGAAGATCGCGAAGGCGAATAGAATAAACCGGAAGCATCGTCTGCGGGCAGGAACTAAACTGAGAATCCCGGTAAGCGGAGGCGCATTGGTAGTTGCTGATGCCTCCAAATCCAAAGTTTCAGCCGCTGGGAAATACCGGGTGAAAAAAGGCGACACGCTCTGGCTTATAGCCAGGAAATTCAATACGGACACCAAAACTCTTCAGCAGATTAACAGGATGCGTTCCACCGATTTGAAGGTAGGGCAGTTTATACTGGTAACGGAATAAGTAATATTACGATAAAAAAAGGGGCTGGGAAATAAATTATTTTCCAGCCCCTTTTTTTGTGAATAACTGGAAAGGGCTTTAGTAGAAAGGCTAATTTTTAAGGGCCGTCAAAATAACCCCGGCGATCATCCTGGCATCTTCAGGGTCAAGCTCCGGGTAAATCGGGATTGACAGCACTTCTCCTGCTGCAGCTTCTGATACGGGCAGATCGCCTGCTTTATATCCAAGATATTTGAAAGCAATCTGCATGTGAAGAGGTATAGGGTAGTACACTACAGCCGATATATGATTGCTGCGCAGGGCTTTTTCCACTTCAGCCCTTTTATTAGACGTCATAAAAGTATACTGATGGTAGACATGTGTTCTGTCCTGTTTTTCTGTCGGACATTGGACGGCATTGCCAAGTATGGAAGTATAGAGGGCTGCAATGTCGCGCCTCTTGCGGTTATATGTGTCAAGGTGTCTTAATTTTATTCTCAGGATCGCGGCCTGTATTTCATCCAGCCTGCTGTTGTAACCAATAAAACTATGCTGATATGGCCCTGTAGTGCCGTGATTTCTTAACAGCTTGACCTTCCCGGATATTTCCGGATTGTTGGTTATCAGCATGCCGCCATCCCCATAGGCGCCCAGGTTTTTACTCGGGTAAAAACTGAAACATCCCGCGTCCCCGATACTTCCTACAGCACGGCCTTTATACTTCGCGCCAAATGCCTGCGCGGAGTCTTCAACAACTTTAAGTCCGTGCTTGCCGGCTATGGCCATTATTTCATCCATATCAGCAGGCTGTCCGAACAGGTGTACAACAATGATGGCCCTGGTTTTGGGTGTTATTTTCTCTTCTATTTTTGAAGGATCGATATTCAGGGTCTGCCGGTCTATATCAACAAAAACCGGGGTCGCGCCGACATAGGTGATTGCCTCGGCCGTAGCAAAAAAAGTAAAGGGCGTTGTAATCACTTCATCGCCTTCTTTTATATCAAGCGCCCTTAGCGACAGGTACAGGGCATCAGTGCCGGAACCAAGTCCAACCGCTCCTGTGACGCTATGATATGCCGCCACTTCCTGTTCAAATGAAGACACATTCGGCCCCAGGATAAAGCGGCTGCTGTCTAATATATCTCTTACCGCGGTTTTTATTTCCTCATTAAGAGGTTCATGCTGTGCCTTGAGATCGAGCATGGGAATTGTCTTTATGTTGTTTGTTATTTTTGACATATCTTTGTTCTAGATTTTAAACCCGCGGTTGACCAGTCCTGAGATTTTCAGCACTACTTTCAGCGCCTCTTTTCCCTCACGGCCTGAGACCAGCGGCTGTGAACGGTTTTTCACGCATTCAATAAAGGAGATAAGCTGCTCCTTTAAAGGCTCTTTGACCTCGGGTTTTCTTGTCTCCTTTTCCACGTTTCCGTTTTGTTTTATGTAACAGGACACTTCCTGTTTCTGGTAGTCCAGATTCAGGTAAGAATTATGCTGGAAGACCTTAAGCTCTCTTTTTTTATCGTCGGCTATCCGGCTTGAGACCGCTTCCGCGATACAGCCGTTTTCAAACTCTATCCACGCATGAGCAATGTCTATATTTTCCGTAAGGACCTTGGCGCCGGTTGCGCGGATATCGGCTATCCCGGAATCAACCAGGCTAAGTATTATATCTATGTCATGTATCATTAAGTCAAGCGTCACGTCCACGTCTATTCCCCTTCCCAGAAACGGAGAGAGGCGCTGGGACTCGATGAATTGCGGCTTGTTCACCATAGCGCTTATCATGGACACCCCTGCGTTGAACCTTTCCAGATGACCGACCTGGAATGTCAGGGTTCTCCTGTCTGCTTCCTCGATAAGTCTGTCGGCCTGATCGAGATTAGTAGTGACCGGTTTTTCAACAAGTATGTGCCTGTTATTTTTCAGGCAGGCCATGGCTATTTCAAAATGCAGAGTGGTAGGGACCGCAATGCTGACAGCGTCAACGGAGTCTATAAGCTCCTGATAACTGTTGAACACTTTGCAGTTATACTTCGCAGCGATTTCATGCGCCCGTGCGGCGTCCTGATCAACGATCCCGGCAAGATGCACGTCTTCCAGGCCGGAATATATCCTGGCATGATGCATCCCTATTGACCCTACTCCGATGACTCCTACGTTTATCATTAAAATGAATTCCCTGTCCGAATTGTTTAGTGCCTTGCTACAGGTTAAGCCGACGTTAATTTTACATTAATGCACAAAAGATTAAAAGTGTAAAACCAGGGGACCGGCAATCCTGAATTCATATGTTATTCATTCTTTGAATTTGTCACATATGTTGTCAACGCTTTCTTTTATCGCATCATCTGCAGCGTTAAACAAGCCCCTGCCTGCTTTCCTGAATTTTTCGTGGATGCTTTCTTTCCTGAAAGGGTTGCTTAGAAGAGGTCGCTCCCTTCCTAAATTTACGCCGAACCAGAGTCCGAGCATTGCGCCGATTAACAGGCCGATAATCAGCTTTGGCATAGATTTCATTGATTGTCCCTCACAATAAGCAATTAAAGACACCTGTTTCAAATATGGAGATATAATCAGGCATCATCTATTATAAAGGGGGCATAGGCGCTTCAGATATTTTCAGGATTGATGCCTATGACCGCAATTTCCGCCTTGTCAGCCTCTTGCAGAAAATGTTCTTTGTCAACGATGATACATTTTCCTGCTTCCAGGGCCAATACTTTTGCTCCGGCCTTTTTCATGGAGCGAAGCGTATCGATGCCTACCGCCGGCACATCAAACCTCATGTCCTGCCGGGGCTTGCTGACTTTTATTACAACAGCGTCTTTTTGAGCAAGCGCCCCCCCCCGCAAAATAGCTTCATCAGTGCCCTCTATGGCTTCAACAGCCATGACGGCCATTTTCTTTACAACGACCGTCTGGCCGAAATCAAGCTGGCCTATTTTCTTGGCTATCACCCATCCAAATTCAATGTCCCGCATATCATCTTTCGAAGGTTTATGGCGTGTCAGCACCCCTTCCGGGGCCAGGAGGTTTTTGGTAAAGGTGGTTGTTTTATGGACCGTAATATTATTTTTCTCCAGCTCTTTTACCACGGCCTTCATTATTGAGTCATCAGCGCGGTCTTTCAGTGAAAAGATCAGTTTCATGGCCTGGAGGTCCGGGATGAGGTTCTTTTTATTTTCGTACAGGAGTTTCTTGGGAATTTTGCCTGCCATAACAGCTTCGGTCACAGAGAGTTTCTTCAGTAATGACAACAGGCCGCCGAAGCTGCCGATTCTCACCTTGTGAAAGTCGTCCGTAACAGGCCTCAGGGACTCATCAGCTGGCGGCTGCAGGGCGATGCCTATAACATAATACCCCATTTTCTTAGCCTCGGCTGCAATTGAAAGAGGCAGCTGGCCCATCCCGGCGATAAGTCCTAAAATGCGGGGGGGGGCTTTGTCCACGTCAGCCCCCGGCCTCTTGTCCCCGGTACGAGTCGATTCCGACCTGCCCGCTGCCTTTACCGGCATATCCCTCGTTTGTTTTTTTCGATGAACTCGATAAGATTTTTAATTTCCTCGGAAAGTTTCCCATCCTGCTTTAACAGGGCAAGGGCTTCCTTCAGCGTCAGTTTGCTGCGGAACAATATCTTGTACGCATGCTTAAGTTCCTTGATCTGCTCGTCACTGAAATTCTGGCGTTTAAGACCAACGGTATTCAGCCCGTAAAGTTTCGCCCTGTCACCCGCGGCCGTAGTATACGGAGGAATGTCCTGCGGGATCGCGCTGAACCCCCCGATCATTGCGTATGCGCCTATATTTGTAAACTGGTGCACTGCAACGTGTCCCCCGATAAAGACGTAATCCTCTACCGTGACATGACCCGCGAGTGTCGTGGCATTAGCCATAATTACATTGTTCCCGACGCGGCAATCATGGGCGATATGCACATATGCCATCAGGAAATTATTGTCCCCTATCCTTGTTATTCCCTCTCCGCCTACAGAGGCGCGATGAATAGAGATATATTCCCTTATGATATTGCGGTCGCCTATCCGGACTTTTGTCTTCTCCCCTTTGTACTTCATGTCCTGAGGCTGAAGGCCGATCGAAGTAAACGGATAGACTGTGCAGTCATTGCCCATTTCCGTCTCTTCTATATATACATTCGAAATCAGTTTGGTATTCCTGCCGAGCTGCACTCCGCTGCCGACAATACAATAAGGGCCGATTTCCACTCCTTCTGAAAACTTTGCCTTTGCGTCGATAATTGCTGTTGGATGAATTGTAGGTTTAGCCATTTCCCAGTTCCTGTTCCATAACCATAGCGGTAAAATCAGCCTCTGCGACAACCTGCTCATCTACAAAGGCCTGCCCGGAAAACTTCCAGACATTGCTTCTGTTCTGAATTACATCTACCTCGAAACGGAGCTGATCTCCGGGGACAACCGGCTTCCTGAATTTGGCCTTTTCAATACTCATGAAATATACTGAATTGCCCTGAGCGCCTGAATGAAAAGCCAGTATCCCGGCCACCTGCGCCATTGCCTCCACTATCAAAACTCCGGGCATAATAGGATAACCCGGGAAATGCCCCTGGAAAAATTGCTCGTTGGCCGTTACGTTCTTCAGCCCCACCGCCCTTACCTTCGGGTTTAGATCAATAATCCTGTCAACCAGCAGAAAGGGGTACCGGTGCGGCAAGATCTTTTGAATCTCACAAATGTTCATCATCTGACTGTTCCTCCTTGTCCAGCTTTTCGTAAAAATCTAATCACAGGTAACACGGAAATTGTCCCGCGGTTTATAACTTGTCTTTTATTTCATCAACCTTTTTTTGCAGCGCCCAGTTTTTTTTCGACTTCCCGAATGCGCTTTACATATTCCGGCAGTTTGGAATAAAGGCTTTGGGCCCGCAGCGATGCCCCATGTGGAATGGCCGGGGTCCCGGAATATATCTGCCCTGCGGGTATGTTGCCGGTGACGCCTGCCTGTGCGGCAACTATAGCTCCTGCGCCTATCTTCACATGATCTTTGATACCAACCTGTCCTGCAATAATGGCCCCATCACCTATCTCCACGCTCCCGCTGATGCCGACCTCAGCGACTATTATACAATTCCTGCCGATTGTTACATTATGGGCAACCTGTACAAGATTATCGATTTTGGTCCCGGGACCTATAATAGTATTCCCAAGTGTGGCCCTGTCAATACACACATTGGCGCCGATCTCCACGTCATCTTCGACTATTACGCCTCCTACCTGCGGTATTTTGTAGTGGCCGCCTTTTTCCGGCACATAGCCGAACCCGTCAGAACCTATGACCGTGCCCGAATGCACCGTTACCCTTTTCCCGATCTTTACCTTCTCCCTGATAGTTACATTGGGATAGATGAACGAGTCGTCGCCGACCGTTACCCCCTCGCCCAGGAATACCCCGGGTGATACGGTGACCCTTGACCCCAGTACTGCATCATTGCTTATAAATGCATTGGGGTGGACCGATACATCGTCTCCCATCTTTACATTGTTTCCGATTACTGCCCTGTCACTGATGCCGGAGGGCCTGTATGGTTTAACATAAAAAACTTCCAGCGCCCTTGCAAAGGCAAACTGGGGGTTGCCGGCAACAAGCAGGCTTGCCGTCAGTCCCTTGATTTCTTCTTTGACTATTAAAGCCGAGGCCGCCACTGCGGGAATGTCATTAATGTCATGGAGAAAGGTTATGTCCCCTTCTTTTGCATTCTCAATACCGGCCACCCCGGTTATTTCAACCTCTGGATTGCCTGCTATCCTGCCGCCTATGAGCGCGGCCAATTCTCTTAGTTTCATACCTGATAGTTAAAGATGTCGTTAAGTCGTTATTTTTTTGTGTTGCCGGCAGACCCGTTAAACATTTTAAGTACCCTGTCCGTCAAGTCAGCCTCAGGGCGTATATAAGCTATCCCGGCCTCATTGAGAATGACTGCATAGCCCTCCTCTTCAGATACTTTTGCCAGGAGCTTCTTAACTTCAATCACTATCTTCTGGATGAATTCCGATTCATTCTTCTTCAGCTCTTCATCACGGTCTCTTCTCATCTTCTGATATTCCATCATCAGTTTTTCGTGCTCCGCCTGTTTCTTCTGTTTCGTCTCAGGATTAAGAATCCCCCCCTGTACGGTCAGCTCCTCTTCGAGTTTCTTGATATCATTGACCTTTTCATTAATCAGAGCGTTCTTCGCCTTCTCGATGCTGTCCAGGGTCTTCATGGCCTCTTTGCCCTGTTCAGACTGTGAAACGATCTTTTGAAAATCAACATACCCTATCTTGAGCTCCGCTGCCTGCGCGCTGAATGCCGCCATTGAAATCATCATAATCATAATAAATATTTTTTTCATAAATCCTCCTGTATATTTATAGCCGTAAGCTGACAAATGCCGGCCATCAGCTAAAAGAATCCTCCCAATGAAAATTCCAGTTTGTCCTCTCCTTCGTTTTCTCTCTGGTCTAAATTAAACCCCCATTCAAGTCTCAAAGGGCCAAGGGGAGACATCCATCTTATCCCGGCGCCGGCTGTTCTCCTCATGTTTCGTTCAGATAATCCGTAGCTCTTGTCAAACGCGCCTCCATAGTCAAAAAACACGACCCCCTTGAGTTTCATTTCATCAAGAATCGGAAAGATATATTCAACATTAAATATCATCTGCTGGAGGCCGCCGATTACTTCACCTTCTTCATCAACAGGCCCGCCTTCTCCAAATCCCAGACCCCTTATGGTATTAATGCCGCCGACGTAGAATCTTTCATAAAGAGGGACTTCATGGCTTTTATACCCTCTGGCATACCCGTACCTGCCATGCAAACCAAACGTCGTATTCCATATTACAGGGAAAAACCATCCGGAATCAACTGTAGCTTTCCAGAAATGGTTGTCTCCGCCAAGCCCTGCAAGCGTCAGATAAAGCGCGTTCTTTGACCCGCTTGTCGGGTCCAGATAATTATCACGGGTGTCCCTCCAGATTGAAGGGCTCAGGCTGCTTGTAAGCTTGGACCCTTCCTGGTCCCTGGTGAGCAAGGAGGCGTTATCCGAAACATTTGTTATCTCCACCTGTTCAATTTCGTAGATGATGTTGCCGCTGACATATTCGGACAATTCCCTGCCAAAGCTTATATTACCGCCTACGGCCTTTTTGTCATAGTCGGGGTAATCCACCTGTTCATTATAAACACCTATTGACGCGGAAACCGGTTCATCCATGAACCAGGGGTCCCGGAGTGATATATTGTAATTTGACCTTCTTGCGCTGAAATCGGCTTTCAACTTTAACTGCAGACCCCTCCCGAACAGGTTGGTCTGAGTTACCTCGCCCATGATCATGAATTTGTCTACAGAACTGTACCCTCCGCCGATGCTGAGCATTCCGGTCAGTTTTTCTTCCACCTTAACGTCAATGTCCATAAGCTGGGCGTCTGCCTTGGGAGTTGGTCTTATATCCACATTATCAAAATAGTTAAGGTTGTTTATCCTCTGAAAACTCCTCGTCAGGAGTTTCTTGCTGAAGATATCGCCCTCGTCAAGCCGCATTTCCCGCCGTATGACCTTGTCGCGTGTCTTGATGTTCCCGGTGATGTCAATCCTGCCGATCCTGAATATCCCTCCTTCAATTACAGACAGGGTGATATCAGCGGTCCTCTGTTCTTTATTCACGTCAACCAGGGGATCAACATCTGCGCGGGCATAGCCACGGTCCATGTACAGGTCGATGATTTTATCGATGTCTTTTTTGAGCGCGGTCCTGTTGAATATCTGTCCGGAGGTTGTTTCAACCTGTTCATACAGTTCAGCGTCTGAAAAAACCGTGTTGCCCTTGACCTTAATGCTTCCGACCCTGTATTGATCACCTTCAGATATCGATATCGCAATATAAAGGTCTTTCCTGTCAGGACCCAGGGTGACGCGCGGTTCAGAGACAGCAACGTAGATATATCCCTTGCTCTGATATAGTTCTTTTATTCTTGACAGGTCCGCCCTGATCTGTTCTTCACTGTATACCCCCGACCCGGTCAGAAATGAAAATATCCACCATTCGCCCGTTTTCATTACATGCTTGATTTCTCTGTCTGAAACAGCCTCGTTGCCTTCAATGCTGATCTCATCTATGCTTACTTTCGGGCCCTCCTCTATCTGAAAGGTAAGGGCGATACCGTCATCAGAGACCTTATTGATTACAGGGACTGCCGTTGCGAGCCAGTATCCCTCTGACTGATAATACACGATGATCTTTTTTGCGTTATCGGTAATAAGCGCCAGATTAGCAATGGCGCCTGTTGTCAGAGTAATTTTTTCCCTTATGTTCTTGGTTTCCAGCTCTTTGTTCCCCTGAAAATCCAGGCTGATGATCGCCGGTTTTTCCATAACGGCATAGATGAGCTTGACCCCGCCCTCAAAGGCCTCAATCTCGACCCTGATATCATCAAAATATCCGATGCCGTATAATTTTCTGATATCTTCCTGCACGGCATTCTTTGAAAAAGGGGAGCCTTCTTTACTGTTGATCTTTGAGGTAATTGTGTCTGTACTGATTTTTCTGTTTCCCCTGAGCTCAATCATCTTTATAATCGGAGAAGTTTCTGCAGAGGCCGATAAAAGGCCGGTAAGAAGAAAGGATATTATCAGCGCAAGTACTGCGAAAAAATGACCGGCCCCGGAAGGCAAACAGGGTGTCTTAAATTCTTTTGGACCTTTATGTGTCAAAATAATAGACCTGAGTCAACCTTTCAGGATGATTTTCTTACAGAATATAATTTGTTCGGCACAAAATACCCGGTTTGAACATGTGAAGATAATATAAATCGAATCTTCCCGCTAAAAAAAATCAAGAGGTAGTATAGCACTAAATTAATTTTTAATTCCAACGGGTAATCCCGTGGCCCGATTTGGTTTTTTGGGTGAATGATTATGGTAAAATACACGTCTTAAAGACAGCGGTGATGTGTCAGCCGTCAGCGTTCAGCAAAGGACATAAACGATAAGATTTACAGCAGACATCGGAGGCCGGATTGGAAGAAAGATACAACGCGCAGAGAATAGAAAAAAAGTGGCAGGAGTTCTGGGACCGGGAAAGACTGTTTGAAGTCAATGAAGATGCCGGGCTTCCAAAATTTTACTGTCTGGAGATGTTCCCTTACCCCTCCGGCAGGATACATATGGGACATGTAAGGAATTATGTAATCGGCGACGTTATTACAAGATACAAAAAGATGCGGGGCTTTAATGTGCTGCATCCTATGGGCTGGGACTCCTTCGGCATGCCTGCTGAAAATGCGGCCATAAAACATGGTGTGCATCCTTCGAAATGGACCCATGAAAATATCGCTTACATGAAGGACCAGCTGAAAAAGATGGGGCTGGTATATGACTGGCGGCGTGAGGTGACCACCTGCAATCCCGAATATTACAGATGGAACCAGTGGTTCTTTCTTAAAATGCTGGAGCGCGGCCTCGCCTACAAAAAGGCCTCATCCGTTAACTGGTGCCCTTCCTGCGAGACCGTGCTTGCAAACGAACAGGTCATAAACGACGGGTGCTGGCGTTGTGACACCGTTGTCGTGCAAAAAGACCTTGAACAGTGGTTTTTCAAGATTACAGCCTATGCCGAAGAGCTATTGAAAGATGCAGATACGCTCAGCGGCTGGCCTGAGAAGGTCGTGACCATGCAGCGCAACTGGATCGGCAGGAGCGAAGGGGTCGAGGTAGATTTCAGGATAACGGGTTCCGAAAGGAAATTGAGGATTTTCACCACAAGGCATGACACCCTTTATGGCGCTACCTTTATGAGCGTGGCCCGGAAGCATCCTGTCATACAAGAGCTGGTAAAAGATAAAGAGATAATCAGACAGATTGCGGCCCTTTCAGATGACCCTGAAGAAAAGCAGGGCGTGTTCACGGGATGCTACGCGGAAAATCCCCTGACAGGGGACAGCATTCCCATCTATGCCGCAAACTTTGTCCTCATGGAATACGGGACCGGGGCCATAATGGCCGTCCCCGCTCATGACCAGAGGGACTTTGAATTCGCGAAGAAGTATAATCTGCCGATTAAGGTTGTAATCACACCTGGACGTAGGGGCGAGGTATTCTCGCCCTTATCGGAAAAACCCGGAAACGCGCAAGCGGATGCTGACGCACTGCAGGAAGCCTTCGAAGACTACGGCACCCTCATGGAATCAGGGCAGTACTCGGGGCTTTCGTCTGAAGAGGCCAGGGAAAAGATCGCGGATTTTCTCGAACAGGAAGGGATTGGAAGGAAGGTTGTAAATTACAAGCTCAGGGACTGGGGCATATCGCGACAGAGATACTGGGGAACACCTATTCCAATAATTTATTGTCCATCCTGCGGCATTGTTCCGGTCCCGGTGGATGACCTGCCTGTCATTCTGCCTGAAGACGTGCACATCTCCGGCAAAGGCGCATCGCCGCTGGCTGAAACAGAAGGTTACGTAAATACAAAGTGCCCCCGGTGCAGCGCAGCTGCCAGGAGAGAGACAGACACGATGGACACGTTTGTGGATTCATCATGGTATTTTATCGCTTACTGCCTTGGCGGGAATGACAAGGTCAATTTTATTTCCGATCCAAGTCAGGGCGAGATGACCTCGCCCCTGCAATATTGGATGCCTGTGGACCAGTATATCGGCGGCATTGAGCATGCGGTGCTGCACCTGCTTTATTCACGATTTTTTACAAAAGTCCTGAGGGACCTTGGGCTGGTCAGGGTAAATGAACCTTTCAAAAGCCTCCTTACCCAGGGCATGGTCATAAAAGACGGGACCAAGATGTCCAAATCAAAAGGCAATGTGGTGGACCCTGATTTGCTGATTGGAAAATACGGAACTGACACAGTGAGGATTTTCAGCATGTTTGCCGCCCCCCCGGAAAGGGACCTGGAATGGTCTGACCAGGGAGTAGAAGGCGCCCTCCGGTTTTTAAGCCGCATATGGACTTTTATTTACAGGAACCACGACGTTCTGAGCATAAAGTCCGGCAGTCAGTTAAAAGACATTTCGCATTTTCCCGCGTCCGCGTCTCAACTATTGAGGAAGACCCATCAGACAATCAAGAAGGTCACAAACAGTATTGAACGAGACTACCATTTTAACACCGCTATCGCCGCATTGATGGAACTCGTAAACGAGACCCTGTCCTTCAGTCCATCAAACGATGATGAGCGTGATCTTATGAGATATACCATCAGGCAGGTAATTCTGCTCCTCTCCCCTTTTGCCCCGCACTTTTCTGAAGAACTCTGGAGGGAGATCGGGGAAAGCGACACCCTGTTTAATGAAAAGTGGCCGTCCTGGGATGATGATATTGCAAAGGAAGAGGAAATAGAGCTAGTCGTACAGTTAAACGGGAAGGTCCGGGCAAAGATCACAATAGCAGCCGGGCTTGATGACGAGACTATCAGGGAAAGGGCCTTCAGCGATGAAAAGATCCGGGAACTCGTAAAAGGCAAGACCCCGAGAAAGGTAATAGTTGTTCAGGGCAGGCTGGTAAATATAGTAATCTAATAAGTGCGAATCGGGAAGTGAGCACATAGACAATGAAATACGAAACATCACGAACAGTAAAAATAAACATATGCTGCACCCTGGTCCTTATTTCCTGTTTCCTGTTTGTCTCCTGCGGTTACAGGTTTACAGGTTCAAGTTCACTGCCTTTTGATTCCATAACGATCAAACCGGTAAGAAACAATACATACGAACCGAAGCTCGAAGAGAGGATGCACCTGGCCCTCTCGACTGAGTTCATTAACCAGGGGATGGCGGTCAAGGCTGCAGGCAGTGACGCGGTCCTTGAAACGACCATTACTGCATTCGCACTCGGCGCCGTGGCCGCAGTTGATGAGACTGTCAAGGAACAGGAGATTATAATGCAGGTGGACCTCAGATTAACCAGCAATGGAAAGACCACTGAATTTAATTCTATGGTGTCACCGATAAAAATTACTTTTCAGTCCACTGGAACGGTAAGTGAAAGTGTTGCGCAGAAGGAGACCGCGGCTGACAAGGCCTGCAGGGAGATAGCCAAGGAAATAGTAAGCAAGCTCATTATCCAATATGCTAAATAAGACCCTGCAAAAGGAATTTGAAAGCGGCCTGCCCTCTCCTCTTTATTATCTCTGGAGTGAAGAAAGCTGTTTCCTGGAAGAGGCCCTTTCCGGGTTTGTAAAAACCGTTATGACCTCAGGCCCGACTGACTTCAATTATGATGTGTTTGATTCATCCTCCAGGCCGCAGGAAATTGTAGATGCCGCGCTTACGCTTCCGGTAATGGCAAAGCGGCGTCTCGTGGTACTGAAGGATTTTCACGAGCTTCCTGCGTCTGCTGTTCAGGCGCTGACTCCATATCTGAATGGACCTTCCATAGATACATGCATGGTTGTCCTTTCCAGAAAGGCCCCTAAGGCGGCCCTCAAATTCAACTGGAAGGTCTATTCCCTGAACATAAAAGAATGGGACATCCCTGCATGGCTGCGAAGCTACGCAGCCGGGAAAGGTATAAGAGTGTCGGCTGACGCGGTGGAACTGCTGATTGAATTTGTGGGACATGACATAGGGTTGTTAATTTCGGAGATCGAAAAGCTGGCGCTCTCGGGAAGCGGCGCAGTCACCGGCAAAGACATTATGTCTTCAACCAGCTCGCTGAGAAAATATACGTCATTTGATCTTGTGGATACACTGATTGCGGGACAGAAGACACGGGCATTCAGAATTCTGAAGATAATGCTCTCAGGAAATGCCTTTGACGCGCCGGTCATTCTCGGGACCTTGAACTGGCATTTCAAACAGTTTTATACTCTCTGGCGGAACAATGGACAGCGGCCGGCCAAGATGAGGGAAAAGACATACAGGACGCTGGTAAAACACCTGCCTTCCTTCAGGGAAGACGATTTTTTACGTATATTTCGCAACCTGCATGAGGCGGACCTTGGGATTAAGACATCGGGAAGACCGGGGCTCGTCCTTGAGGTCCTGCTGATCAGGCTGCTTCAGAAGGGAGCATGGAATTGACAAGCTTAGTGAGCCGGGAGACTTTTCTCGAGGCTGTATTCCTGTGGATCAATCCTTTTCCGGCTGCCTTGTCAACGGCGGAAATAATTTCTTTCAGGGCTGTCCCTGCATTGTCTTTATTTTTCTCGGATACCGCCTTTTCAACCTTTTTTGACAGGGTCTTCAGCATGTTTTTTGCGGACTTGTTTTCCACGGTCAGAGCTACGGTCTGCCGCGCTCTCTTGATGCCTGACTTGCTTTTCTTGGGTGCAGCTTTTGCTGGCAATGTGATACCTCCGTATACTTATAATTTACAGTCCATTTGAATCTGAAACAGGACTCTGATATCAAAAATAGAGTATTAT
>JAGVNU010000018.1 GCA_020053105.1 Thermodesulfovibrionia bacterium | reverse complement strand
TTTTGATTTTTGTTATTTGCCGTAACAAAATATTTTATAGGAGGCGCGCCCTTTTTTACCCTACTTCAATTTCACACAATTGAGGTTACACTATCGAATCTTAATGGTCTTGATTACTTAAGAAAATTCCTTTACAATTAGGCAAGTGGAAGAAACGAAAATTTTAATTATAAACAGAAAGGCGTGAAACCTTAACATGAAAAAATCAGGTTTGATTTATGCAGCAATATTTATCGTAGTCACCTTCATTTTATTAGCACATCAAAATGCATGCTATGCCGAAGGATTTGATCCTTTGCTGTTTGACAGCAGCATTGGAGCCAAGGCCCCTGATTTTACATTGAAGGATATATCAGGAAAAGAAGTTTCGCTTTCATCATTTAAAGGAAAGCCTGTTCTGCTGAACTTCTGGGCAACGTGGTGTCCATACTGCAGGAAGGAAAGGTCTCATCTTAATGCCTTATATAAAGAATATAAAGATAAGGACCTCATTATACTGTCTGTTTCAACTGATCAGTCACTGGCCAAGCTCAAAGAGTTTTTGAAAAATACCCCCGCTGAATTCATTGTCCTGTCTGACAGCAGCGGTACTGCTGCATCATTATACAGTGTAGGAGGCCTGCCGACGTCTTATCTTATAAACCGTGAAGGGACAATCAAGAACAGATTTATGGGCTTTAAGGAGTGGACCGAGTCCGGGTCAAAAAAATTTATTGACAAATTATTTGAAAACTAATCGGATTTCTTGACAAATAATTTTTCTATGATTAGAATTTTTCACACCTGCAATATAGTTTCTTTAATAAATTTTGCAATGTTAATCAAGGAGGGTAATGATGTATCCTGATGATGTTAAATATCACAAAGAACATGCCTGGGTAAAAATTTCGGGCAATAAAGCCACGATAGGCATCACATTTTATGCGCAGGAGTCACTTGGGGATATTGTGTATGTTGATGCCCCGGAAGTGGAATCCACTGTAGAAGCCGGAACTGAGCTTACCCAGATAGAATCCACGAAGGCAACCTCATCTGTAATCTGCCCGCTGAGCGGGACTATACTGGAGTTTAATGAAGATTTAATTGATTCACCCGAGATAATCAATGAAGATCCGTACGGCAAGGGCTGGATCGCAGTTATTGAGCTGGAAGATAAATCGGAGCTTACTACCCTGATGGATGCTGATGAATACGAAAAATATCTCGAGGAAGAGGTAAAGCTTAAATAATGAAAATTGCAATCCTGGGGGCCGGGCCGGGCGGTTACGTTGCGGCGATAAGGGCTGCCCAGCTTGGGGCTGAAGTCACTGTCATAGAAGAGAGTGAAGTCGGCGGCACCTGCCTTAACCGGGGATGCATACCTGCCAAGACATTGATAGCTTCAGCAGAAGTCCTGCACAAAGTGAAAAATGCCCATAATTATGGACTTGATCTCCAGGGGTCTGTGTCCCCGAACATTCAGAAAATAGTTGAGAGAAAGAACAGGGTCGTTGATACCCAGATCAAGGGAATCCGTGGCCTTTTCAAATCCTGGGGTGTAAAACTCGTTGAAGGAAGAGGGGTAATTGAGGGTCCTGATAAGATAAGAGTTGCCTTGAAAGACGGAACGAGCGCTGATATTGAATCTGACAGAATTATCATTGCCACAGGTTCAAGACCGGCCGGGGTCCCTGGTTTCCCCTTTGACGGGACACGTATTCTGTCCAGTGATGATGCCATAAACCCTTCCTCTGTTCCTCAAAGTTTTATCATAATCGGCGCCGGCGTAATTGGGTGTGAGTTTGCATTCATATATAAAGAGTTTGGCGCTGATGTAACCATGGTAGAGATGATGCCTCACGCTGTTTCCAGTGAGGATGATGAAATATCGCAGTTACTTGAAAGAGAACTGAAGAAAAAGAAAATTGCACTGTTTACAGATACAGGCGTTAAGAAGGTAACGCTAAAAGAAGATGGCGTATCTGTCCAATTATCTGATGGAAAAGTATTGGAAGCTGAAAAGGTCCTGGTATCTGTAGGCAGGGCCGTAAACAGTAGTGACATCGGACTTGAAGCTGCCGGAGTGAAAAGGGGGCAAAAAGGTGAAATCATGGTGGACAGCCGTATGCAGACCAGCGTTGCAGGCATTTATGCGATAGGGGATGTAACCGGCGGCATTATGCTCGCTCACCTTGCCTCCAAAGAAGGAATTGTTGCTGCGGAAAATGCATTGGGTGGAAATGCCAGGGTCAATTACGATGTAATACCTTCTGCGATATTTACCAGTCCCGAGATAGGCTCTGTTGGATTAAGAGAGAGGCAGGCGGCTGAAAAGGGCATTAAATATAAAGTAGGCAGGTTTCAGTTCAGGGCGCTTGGAAAGGCGCATGCCATGGGAGAGATCACCGGCATGTTTAAGATAATTTCGGAGGAAGGGACTGACAGAATTCTCGGTGCCCACATTATAGGTCCTCATGCCTCTGACCTGGTGCATGAATTAGCCGTTGCCATGGAAAATGGACTTACCGTTAAAGACATAGCCCGTACCATCCATGCCCATCCGACACTTGCAGAAGGTATTATGGAAGCTGCGGAAGATGTGCATGATTCGGCGATTCATTGTCCGAAGAAATAGGGTATCGACATAAAATGGATACAAGAGAAGTCAGAGTTGGTAATATCATTATTGGCGGTAAAACCCCCCTTGCCTTCATAGCAGGCCCGTGTGTTATTGAAGACGAGGCTTCGGTGTTAAGAACTGCCGGTAAACTCAAACAGTATTCCGAGACAATGGGTATCCCCATCATATTCAAGAGTTCCTACGACAAGGCCAACAGGACATCCGTTAATTCCTTCAGAGGTCCCGGCATCAAACAAGGACTGGCCATCCTCAATAAAGTCAGAAATGAAACAGGGCTGCCTGTTATATCTGACGTGCATTCTGCTGATGAAGCTGAAGAGGCGGCACAGGTACTTGATATTCTGCAGATCCCGGCATTCCTTTGCAGGCAGACCGATTTAATCATTGCGGCAGCCAGGACCGGCAGGCCTGTCAATGTAAAAAAGGGCCAGTTTTTAGCGCCGCTTGACGCCAGGAATATAATCGACAAGTTTCTTTCAACCGGAAACAATAATATAATGATTACGGAACGAGGAGTTACCTTTGGATATAATAATCTTGTAGTGGATATGCGTTCAATCCCCATCATGCGGGATTTTGGTTTTCCGGTAGTCTACGACGCGACACACAGCGTACAGCTGCCGGGAGGGCAGGGGAGTTGCTCAGGGGGCCAGAGAGAATTCATCGAGACCCTTGCCAGGGCCGCGGTGTCCGCCGGCTGTGATGCTGTTTTTATGGAGGTGCATGAGGACCCTGACAGAGCGCCCTGTGATGGCCCCAATATGCTCCCGCTTGAGAGATTTGCTGTATTGGCGCAAAGGCTGACGGAATTGCATCGGTTGATAAAAGGCTGGGGACAATAAAAATAGTCAGGAGTTAAATGAGCGAACTTATTGATCATGCAAAAAAGGTCCTGAAGATAGAAGCGGATGCGGTCGAGGCGCTTATTGACCGTATAGATGAGGCGTTTGTTGAAGCCGTTGATATCCTGTATTCATGCGCGGGGAAGGTTGTAGTCACAGGGATGGGTAAATCCGGTCTTATCGGAAAGAAGATAGCTGCAACGCTTGCCTCTACGGGGACACCTGCTTTATATATGAATCCTGCGGAGGGGAGTCACGGGGACATCGGTATGGTTTCGAAAGGAGATGTTGTACTCGCAATCTCCAACAGCGGCGATACAGAGGAGATTGTAAGAATCCTGCCTACACTAAAAAGGCTTGACATCAGGATCATTGCGATGACAGGGAATCCCAAATCAATGCTTTCAAGGACATCGGATGTTTCCCTTGATGTTTCTGTTAAGGAGGAGGCCTGTCCGATGGGACTCGCCCCGACCGCTTCTACTACTGCGGCCCTTGCCATGGGGGACGCTCTGGCAATCACGCTGCTTAATAAGAAAGGGTTCACTCAGGAGGATTTTGCCTTTTTTCACCCCGGCGGAAGTCTGGGACGCAGGCTTATTCTGACTGTTGAAGACATTATGCACAAAGGTGGTGTAGTTCCATCAGTAGATGTTGAAACTGTCATGAAAGAAGCTATAATGGAGATTTCTTCCAAGAGACTGGGGATAACATCAGTTACAGATAATAACGGGAAACTTCTGGGAGTTATAACAGACGGAGACCTGCGCAGGGGTCTGGAAAGATGGGGGTCGGATTTCTTTTCTCTGAAGGCCGGGGACGTCATGACGCACAGGCCGAAGACCATCAGGAAAAATATGCTTGCTGCCAAGGCGGTGGCATTGATGGAAAAATATTCCATAACCGTTCTTGTTGTCGCTGATGACGAGGAGATCGTAGAGGGGATAATCCATTTACATGATCTCCTGAAGGCAGGAATAGTATGAAAGTCACAAGTCGGAAGCTGGATGGAAGAAGACAGAATAATAAAGGCATCACAGAAAAAGCCAGAAACATTAAATTGCTCTTCCTTGATGTCGATGGCGTCATGACGGATGGGAGCATTATCCTTGATAATGAGGGGAATGAGTTCAAGAGATTTCACGTCAGGGACGGGCATGGAATAAAAATGATACAGCGGGCCGGCATCACCGTTGTAATTATTACCGGACGAAAATCAAAGGTAGTAGAGATAAGGGCCAAAGAGCTTGGCATCAAAGAGGTCCATCAGAAGATTTTCAGGAAATCCGAGGTGTTCGATCAGATGTTAGAGAAGTATGCTTGCAAAGACGAGAACGCGGCATTTATGGGAGATGATGTTGTGGACCAGGAGCTGTTAAAGAGGGCAAGTCTCACTGCAGCCCCGGCCGATGCCGAAGAAGAAGCGAAAAAATTGGCTGATATTGTAACAAAGAGGGGCGGCGGCAGGGGGGCTGTAAGGGAGTTTACAGATCTTATTCTAAAATCGTCGGACCTCTGGAAAAAAGTATCAGGTGAGTCCCTTGCTTAACTTACCTACAATTATTACCTTCAGCAGGATGGTGATAATTCTCCCGTTTGTCCTTGTTGCGTCAGGGAACCCGTTTCTTGGGGCGGTGCTGTTTTCTATTGCGTCGTTGACCGACCTGCTGGACGGTTATATCGCAAGAAAGTCACAACAGGTCACAAAGGTAGGGATACTCCTTGATCCGATTGCGGACAAGCTTCTGGTTATATCAGCCCTTATTGTGCTTGTTGATATGGCCATCATTCCAGCGTGGATTGCCATTGTCATTATTGCCAGGGAGTTTATAGTCACAGGATTAAGGGTGGTCGCTCTTTCAAAAGATATAGTTATCCCGGCTGAAACGGGCGGCAAGATAAAGGTAACGGCACAGATATCGGCCATTCTTGTTCTGCTTTTTAACAGGTCCCCTTTTGTTTCAGAGATGCTGGACAGGGTTTTTCATATCAGCGATTTATATGATCTCGGTATAGTGCTGCTATGGATTGCCATGCTTCTGGGTATCGTGTCCGGAGTGCAATACTTTATTATTTTCCGGAAGAGATATTATGCCGCTTAATGTGTTTTCCATAAGTCCTGTTTTATATCTCCTTATTCCGGCGGCCTTTCTCATGGGTTCCATACCTTTCGGACTTGTCTTTACGAAGAGCAAGGGGATAGATTTAAGAAACACAGGCAGTAAAAATATCGGGGCCACGAATGTCTTAAGATCAGCAGGAAAATTGCCGGCATTATTCACACTTCTCGGTGACATGATGAAGGGCGCAATCCCGGTTCTTATCTGCATGTATATAATTGGGAATACCGATATCACTATTCAAACTGATGAACGTGTCATCGCGGAAGACCTGTGGGCCGGCATTGTAGGATTGTCCGCTGTTTTAGGGCATATGTTTTCCGTATTCCTGTCCTTCAAGGGCGGAAAGGGAGTAGCGACAGGCTTTGGGGTGTTACTGGCATACAGTCCAGCAGCAGCAGGTATCGGACTTGTAATATGGATCGCTGTTGCCTGCATTTCAAAAATATCTTCGCTGGCTGCTATCATTTCAGTTGGTTTAATCCCGGTAGTGTTTTTACTATCCAGGGCCTCAGCAGTAAAAGTGACCATTGGTATAGTCCTTGCCGCGTTAATAATCTACAAACACAAATCCAATATAAAAAATTTGATTGCCGGTACGGAATCCAGGATAGGGAGTAAAGGCGGCAGTCAGGTGAGATTTTAAAATTAAATTATTCCCTGTTCGGCGAAATAAGAAATGAAGCGGGCGGTTGTTCTATTAAGCGGAGGAGTTGATTCGACTACGACGCTGGCCGCTGCAAAGGCGGAAGGTTTCGAGCTTTATGCGTTGAGCTTTGACTATGGTCAGAGGCATAAGATAGAGCTTGAGCTTGCCCGAAGGAACGCCGAAAAATTCGCCGCGAAAAAACATTTGATCATCAGTTTTGACCTTAGAGAAATCGGCGGTTCGGCGCTGACATCTGATATTGCAGTGCCAAAGAAAAGTGCAGAAGCGGGCAAGCGCGAAAGCCCGGAAGAAAAAGAAATTTCATCCTTTATCCCTGTCACTTACGTTCCCGCAAGAAATACTATCTTTCTTTCCGTTGCCCTGGCCTGGGCAGAGACACTGGAGGCAGAAGACATTTTTATCGGGGCCAATGCGGTTGATTACAGCGGCTATCCTGATTGCAGGCCGGAGTTCATACAGGCCTTTGAAGACATGGCCAACCTGGCCACAAAGATATCTGTAGAAGGGAAGGTCAAATTTAAAATACATGCCCCGCTGATTAAACTTACCAAGGCTGAGATAATCAGAAAAGGATCAGCGCTCGGCGTCGATTACGCCCTTACATGGAGCTGTTATGATCCGGTCATGAAGCAAGGAACACGGAGCAAGGAACACAGATTAAATTACGTGCCTTGCATGAAATGTGACAGTTGCGTACTCAGAGCAAAGGGTTTCAGTGAAGCGGGGATTAAGGACCATCTGCTGTCTGATATTCAATAAAAAAACCATTCTAATTCATAATGACGAAAGAATGTCCCGCATCAGTTGATATTAACCTCAGAAAACAATCATATTCAGATTCCCCCTTCCGGCAGGAAATAAGTCATTTGACAATATTAAACGCGGTTAAATATTATTATCACATCGAGGGTTGTTGCAGAATCAGTGCTATCAGAAATAAGGAGTAAATATGAAAAGAGCTTTACTCATTATTTGTTTTATCGTGTTTATCCCTGTCGGTTCAGTATGCGCTCAGGGAGAAAATCATTCCACTATCAGACTGCCTGATGGTCATCATTGGTCCGATCTTGACGAGCGGGCAAAAGAAGAGATGCTATTTGGTCTTTTGATGGGATATGAATGGGGATATGCAGACGGGGTCGTATTGGGAAGCGATAAGACAGTCGCCCCCCCGGCATTGCCTATGTTTTTTATGAAACCAAAATATTACGTAAAACAAATTGATGTATTTTATGAGACATATCCGCTATGTGAAAATATGGACCTGCTGAATGTGTTCGGGAATTTACTAACGTATTGGCACAAGGACAAATTGAAATCAGCAGGTCATAAAAATATAAAAGATATCTCTTACTCACAAATTGGGGAAATGTGCCAGAAACAGCCTCAGCATAATAAACTTACGCAGAAAAATTGACCTGCAGGAAATATAAAAATGCCCCCTGCAAGACTTGAACTTGCTACACCAGGTTTAGGAAGTCCAAATGGGGGTAGAACCGTAACACGGCCTTTGGCCTGAGGTTTCATTTATTTTTTTGTTTTTAAATGGGTTATAGCCATTCTGTGTTTTCCTGTCCTTGCTGTTGTATTCTGCCCTTTTTGCTACGTTCTGCTACAATTTTGCTACAGTGATAATTTAGAAATTATATCTCCATGCGCTCAGAATCGCTATTATAGGTTTTGTGGGTGCTATGTTTGCAGGGTTTTTCATTTATGTAAGCAGTGAGCAATTGGCACAACCGTGCAAATAACGAATTTTCTTGACTCAAGCCATGTGAGTATGGAAAATAAAACATCTTAGTCTTACGTCTTTTTCTTAATAAAAACAGCATTAAGGGCTATTATTCCTGATTCTCATTCCTGAGAGGGGCGCGACTACAGACGATTCGGGCAATAGTATCCTTAGTATCATTCGGGCGAAAGCGGGTTCTTTTTTTTGCGCAGGCATGTATCAATCGTAGAGATCAATTTAAATACTTTTTATAAATAGGGGGAGAGGTTTTATGTTTAAAAGGATTTTGGTGGGTTTGGTGATAGTGATAATTTGCGCTCTCATCAAGGAGTGAAAGAATAATCCTGCACTTCTGACAGATAAGAAGGGAAGATAACACTATGAATCAGATATCGATAAATAATTTTGTATCTTACAGGAGGACGGACATGAAGGGGAAGGTGTTTTCTTTTGTATATTTGGTTTCGCTGGTTATGTTAATTTGCAGCAGCCCAGTGTATGCAGGAGTGGATAATTGCGATGGAACCTCTACTGCCGACAATGGACTTATGTGGCAGTCGTGCAAGATGGGGGATATTTACCACGAGCCTGCTGGATCTTGGTGGGGACATTGTTATCCATCTGACTTGTGGTTTAATTGGTCTCGGGCACAGGATGTTTGTAGCAGCTTGGTTCTCGGGGAACATTCTGACTGGCGGCTGCCGAACATAACAGAACTTATATCCGATCCTTTCTACGCCAGGTATTTGAATTGGAGGGCGGAATCAAAGTCTGTAAGCATAACAACCCAATACCCCGATCATGTCTACTACCTCGACGGAGTAGACCACACGGTTGAATTCACTGTGAAGGTTGACTGGGCGGGCCTTGAGCCTCAGAAGGTAAGATTCGAGACACCAAACGGCACGCACGATGTGCTGGCGAGCGGGGATACCGTTACGAAAGAATTCAACATGGGAGGGAGAGAATTATGAACTCGTAAACGGAGAGGGTTATATAGTCTACTCAAAGGTTGCAAAGGCAGTTGATCTCTTTATGGGCAATCAGTGTTCAGTGTCAGGACTGAAGATAGGTTTGAATCTGATAGGAACGCCATGCATTTCTGTGAATATGACTGCATATCAGTTACTTCAGAAGATTGGTGATGACACGGTCGTCTCCAGTATCCAGAGATACATCACCGACACAGGGAAATTTGATACTGCGATTTATCTCAATGGTCAGCCTGCTGGTGTCGACTTCCCGATAAAGGCAGGGGGGGGTATTTTATTTATATGAAACAGGATGTGACGGGGTTTAAGCCATAATCCTATTAAAATAGATTTTCAAATAAATAAAAGGTGATACATGATCTGCAAAAGACATACTTTAGAGGGTGTTAGACAATACAGAAATATTCTATTTATCTTTGTCGTAATATTTATGCTTTTCAATTTTATATCAGCAAATGATTCAGATGGTGCATCCAAAATCAGAAAAGTCAGACACTCCGTAACACCACTTGATCTCTCAACGGCCCCGAATACAGAGGAAATAATGGCTGCCGGTCAGCTTGGAGGTCAGCTTTATCCCACACATGAGATGAACGACAGGGAAAGAGGAAAAAAGACCAATCTTTCTTTCGGAGAGGCGATTCAGGAGTGGAACAGGCATGAGTATAAAAAGGCCATCAAAATGTTAAGGAAGCATATGGAAGATTATCCTGACAGCCCATGGGCGTCGGAAGCGGTTTTGCATGTCGGCTGCGACTCTACTTAGAGTCTGTTTATAAACTCAAACGCCCTATACTACAATAGGTTACAACGAGTTTGGTTAAAAATCAAAACGGAGTAACCGAGGAGAGAATG
>JAGVNU010000108.1 GCA_020053105.1 Thermodesulfovibrionia bacterium | reverse complement strand
TTTTTTAAAAACAACCAACGACCACTTAATAAATTCCATTTTTGCTTATCCATTAAAGACTTATCTTCGACTTGCTACTATTTTTGGGGGAACTTCTGTCATTAAAGTCATATAGTGCGACCAGCCTAACTTAAAGTAAGAAGCAAGCAATTTGAAGTAGGATGTATCTAACTGAAAAGATTGGTCTGACAGTCGCGGACTTATCCGAGATGGCGTTTCGGATAAGTCTGTTTTAGAAATCCGAAACAGTGTCTCGGATTTTTCATCTGCGGCAACTATGTCCTGGTAAACCATGAAAAATCGCCGCATTAACTCTAAATTATCCACAGAAAATCCGCGGCCGATTCTTTCGGATAGAGCTTTTGAAATATTTTTCAACGTCTTCATCCCGTATTCTGCACGATCAGCTCCATGCTGTTCATACTCCACAATGTACCAGCCAAAAAGCCAGTTCCGGACCACCAGTGCAATATCCACCGAGCGGGCAGCCTGTGACTGCAGGTCTTTATGTGTTTTCTGAAAAAGCTCAATCAGTTGTTCAAATTTCATCATTACCCAATCTGCCAGCTAGCTTTTACTTGATTGGTTGCAGTACGGATGTGTCAAGTCACAATTCACGACGGACCCGTCACCACCCTCTCGCTTCCTGGTTATATGGTCATACGAGACAGATTTGATCGGGTCTAAATATCCGTTACAAATCGAACATTTTACGGCGCTCTCCAGAGCCTTTCGAATGAATGTTTCACTCTTCACAGTATCAGAAAAATCGACAGTGCCTGGAGCTGCCGAGCCCACGAAAACCTTCCCAGTTAATCCACTGAGTGACACTATTTCTTCATTGGTTATCTCTTGCGTGTCCCCTGCACGTTCAATCAGATTATCAAGAAACTGTGCGTATTTTTCTACTCGGTGCTTGCTTACATATCCCTGAAGGATTGTTGCTATCGTTGACTTATAATCAACTAGGGTCTTTTCAAGCGTTGCACGACAGGCAGCAAACTTAGAAAAGAAGGTGGGGTCATTATTCAAAAGCTTTCTCTTGAACAAGAGAGCCGTACCCATAAACATAGGCGCTTGGTGCTGACCTGAAGGCCCGTAGAAGTAAACTGCGGGATGTAGACCAAGGCTACCATGGTCATTCCCTGTGATCCTACGCGCCAACTCCAAGATTAATTCAAGGGTACTAGAAGTGCCGCTCCCATCAGTATCATCTTGCTGGTCTATAATATTATTTGGATTACCCTGTTGATTCCTGGAAGCAATTAAACTGAAATCTAACAGTGTTTTTAATGCCGCTCTGAATCCTTTTGCTCCGCCGAGTGGCATATCAAGGGTTTTAATCGGCGTAACAATCTCTGGCTCAAACAACAAGCGATGTATTGTTCGCGCTTTTCCCTCTATTTCCAAAGCCTTTTGTGGGAATGCAGACCAATATTTATGTCCAGTTCCGGCTCGCATAATAGCGCGCGCCGCAATAGATATGGGTTTCTTACGGGTCTTAAGGAGTAGCTCTTCCACATCGTCAAGTGGTGTTCCTTCCGTATTGATTTTGAAAAATGACGACTCTGCTTTCTCTGCATCCCCGTTTACCCATTGAATGGAAAGCGCTCTGGAAATGACAGCGTTAAGTTTTTTCTTCTCCTCACTTTCAAGCTCGGGTTGCGCCAATTTGGATTGCACATGCTTGAAACTGCCAATCTTTTCATTTATGAGCTTACGTGCTTTGTCTGCCACTTTTTTCTGGCTTTTGGGGATGTCTTTACCAAAAAATGCATAAGAGATAGGCCCATCCCCATAATCATCCTCTACCCATGCTTTCAAAACGCTTAGTCTGTGTCCGCCGTCAACAACGAAGATATTCATGGGCGACTTCCATAGAATGACAGAAGGAATCAGATCACCATTAACAAAACATTCAAGAAGAGAAAGAACTTGAGTAGGCGTCCAATGATTTGTTTCTCTCTGGAAATCAGGCTTCCTAAGGTTTGGCCCAACTAATGCTCCAGGCGTAAAATCTCTAAGCGAGATAGACTGTACCATGTCGTATGTCTGGTCAGCATTACTCTGTGATGCAAAATCCTCTCTGACGATCATGGCGTCGAGGTTGACTAAATCTTTACGGTTAGCCATTCTGGCCCTCCCTTGGTATCTTATAATTATGGAATTGACTCATATACTCACAACCTCCTTCTCGTTCAAGAAGGCATTGACCCGTCTCTTGCCCGTGAGCAGATATTGCATCAAGGCGGTTTTGAGAGAACGAAGTGCCTCCGCAGATTTAAAGAGAAAGGACACAAGATGGAAGAAAGTGATTTCTTCAGTCGTCAAAATTTGTCCCCTCAGTAAGATATATCCGCCAAAATGCTATCGGTGTCTGGCCTTGATCCATGATTTTAGAATATTATTCCCCTAAAAAACATAGCATGATTTTAATCTAACATCAGACCAAACAGCAAGAAGAAAGAGGAGAAGTGTCAAGGTGAGAAAGATTGAGAGTTCACAGGCGCGGAAGAAAGTATAAACTTACGAGCTTACGCCCTCGCGAGCTTGAGAAAATGACAGGTCGTGCTTCTTGCATTAGAGAGGACCATTGATTAATAACACATCCCTTACGGCACATCCGGCATCTTTACAACAGTCACGTCACCCTTCAGCGCCTCAAGCAGAAACGCCCTGATCGCCCGCTTTTCAGCATCGGAAAGATTCAGCG
Source organism: Thermodesulfovibrionia bacterium (assembly GCA_020053105.1). Classification (GTDB taxonomy): domain Bacteria; phylum Nitrospirota; class Thermodesulfovibrionia; order UBA6902; family UBA6902; genus UBA6902. The sequence goes on along the minus strand of JAGVNU010000108.1, from coordinate 13,871 downwards.
GGGCAAGCAGAGGTGTCTTGTTTTTATCAACACCGCCGCCCCTGTTAAAGAATTCAATAACATCATCAATAGTCTCAAAAACACCGTTATGCATATATGGATAGGTCAGTGCAAGCTCCCGCAGTCCCGGTGTCTTGAAGGCCTTCCAGTCTTTTTTGTCCTTTGTAACGAGATACCTGCCGGGGTCTTCAGTGAGTGAGCGGTATTCTTTATAGCCTGATACCTTTGCAGTAAATCTCATTGTCGCAGTCACCCTCGGATCATTGATGAGCACAGAATTCTCAGGCACGCCGATGTTGTAAAATTTATTATTGGTGAAGTTTGCGCCGGTGTGGCACTGGGCGCATTTTCCCTTGCCGGTAAAGATTTCGTATCCCTTCTTCTGCTCCGGAGTCAGCGCTGTATTGTCACCATCGAGATATTTATCGAGCGGCGCGTTTCTTGAGACTATTGTCCTCTCAAAAGACGCAAGCGCCATGGCAATTCTCTGACGGGTTATCTCTCTGCCGAAGACCTTTTGGAACGCATCAACATATTCCGGCACTCCCTTCAGCTCCTCCTCAAGGAAATCAAGGTTCTGGTTCATCTCAAAGGCAGACATCATCGGGAAAAGGGCCTGCTCTTCAAGTGATTTCGCCCTGCCGTCCCAGAACAGGGGATCGTTATACGCGGTGTTTATCAGCGAAGGAGAATTACGCCAGTTCTTTGTGGTCGGATAGCTGAGGGAGATCGCGAGCCGGTCGGAATAACCGGTCTCCGGATCGTGACAGGTGACGCAGCTCATGGTGCCGTCGCCTGAGAGCCTCCTGTCAAAAAACAGCCTTTTCCCGAGTTCGATCTTCTCAGGGGTCTGAGGATTGTCAGCTGGAACAGGAGGAATTTTCAGGGACTCAAGATGAGCAGCGGACGCTGTAGTTATCAATATAGTCAATAAACATATGACCGCCGCCGCGAGCCGAAGGGATTTTGAATTCAGAATTTCTACTATCGGATTTATCATTTCAGTTCCTCCTCGATGATCTTCTTGAAATATTCGTACGGTCTGTTGCCGACGACCTTCCTGCCGTTTATAAAAAATGTCGGTGTATTGTACAGATCCATGTCTATAGCCAGTTTCTTGTCACGCTCAATAATTTTAATATGCTTCATGATATTGAGCGAGTCTGTAAATTTTGCCATGTCCAGACCGAGTTCTTTTGCATAACTAATGAGATTTGCCTTGTTGAGCTTTGGGGATTTCTTAAGAAGGTGCTCATGCATCTCGCAGAACCTGCCCTGATCGAGTGCGGCAAGCGACGCCTCTGCGGCGATATGAGAGAAGTCTCTGTATTTGTACGGGTAATGCTTTACAATAAGCCGCATCCTGCCTTCGTATTCCTTCATCAGCTTATGGATAGTCGGACCGACTCCCGTGCAATGAGGTCACTGATAATCGAGAAATTCGATGAACGTTACTTCGGCATTCTTAGCGCCGCAGGAAGGGGAATCTTCCAGAGGAACGTTATAACGCTGTTCTTCGGCAAGGGAATATGAGGTTGTGAAGATAACAAAAAAGAGAATAAAAAATATTTTCATTGTAAGTATTTTTTTGTGGGGCGGGATGACCCGCCCCACATTTTGTTAATACCCCATCTTCTGCACCCATTTTGCATGGCGTTTTCTTGCCCATTCAACAGGCACTGTGCCTGAGATCATTATCCTCAATGTCCCTGGATTGGCTAGGGTCGCCATGTAAATATGGACCGGGATGACAATGAGAAAGAGGACAAAGCTGATGTTGTGAATCAGAAACGACAGGAGGACCGCACTGTTCAGATTGGCCATGTCCGGTCTCAGCCATATGATAACTCCGGTGACGGATATGGCGGTGCCGAGCACGAGCACGGCAATGTAGAGAAGCTTCTGCCCCGCGTTAATCTCATCCTGCGGCGGAAGCTGTGCCTTCTTTGAGAGATACCCCCCGGCCTTAGACAGCCATGCAGCATCATCGGATGTGAACTTCAAGGCCACAGGCAGATAGTGAAAGATTGTGAGGAACAGCGCTGCGGCAAAGACAACGCCTACCCAGTTGTGGATGGTCTTCATCTGCTCGAAGCCCCCGAAGGCGGAGCCTACCCCCTCCATGTGAAACATGAAACCAAAGCCGCTTATCACGAGTATGAAAAAACTGATCGCCATTGTCCAGTGGACCAGTATTTCCAGACCGCTTACTTTTTTTATCATGTTGTTACTCATCTTTCTTCACCTCCTCGATTTTCTTGGGACCGAAGGCTACATAATGAAGCACTGCCGCCGCGGCGACGCCTGCAAGCCCGAGGTATGAAAGGGGCTTGAGCACATTGTTCCAGAAGACGACCGCTTCCGGTATGGCCGGGCTGTCGCTCATGCCGTAAATCTTCGGCGAGTCAGTGAACGCATACACGGCGCCGAGCCCTTCAAGGTCTTTCTCTCCGTACACCTTGGAATATCCCGCCTTCTTCGCGAGACCGAGCAGTTCGTCCCTGTCTCCGTAACGCAGCGCGCCTGTCGGACAGGTCTTCGCGCAGGAGGGAGTGAGTCCCTGGGAAATCCTGTCGGCGCAGAGATGACATTTCGATATCTTGTTCTGCGCGTCGTATCTCGGCACATTGAAAGGACAGGATGTGACGCAGAGCCTGCAGCCAATGCATTTGTCCTTGTCATAGGCGACCGCGCCTTCATCCGTCCTGAATAGCGCGCCGGGGGCCGGGCATATCTTCATGCAGCCAGCATCACCGCAGTGCATGCATCTCTGACTTACAAAAAGCAGACGCATCGGATTCTTTTCCGACGGCAGCTCAACGTACCTGATTTTATTAAATGTGTTAGGAGAGAGGTCAGGCGGATTTTCAGTTGTGCCTCTGTTCTCCGTCTTTTCGCCTTCAAGCTGGTTCCATTCCTTGCAGGCTGTCTGACAGCCCCTGCATCCTATACATAATTCAGGAGAAACTAGTAATGACATTCTACCCATATGGTCTCCTCCTAAGCTTTCTTTATATTCACCAGAAACGCCTTTGTCTCCGGTATTAAAGTGTTTGCATCACCGACAGTCGGCGTGAGTAAGTTTGCGCTGTCTCCTGAACTGCCGTCCTCAGGGTACTGCCAGCCGAAATGCCAGGGCAGCCCCACCTGATGGATCGTAGAGTCCATGACCTTGAATGGCTGGAACCTCTTTGTCACCATGGCGACTGCGTTCACCTTGCCTCTTGCTGAGGAGACAATGACCTTCTCGCCGTTACTGATGCTCAATTCTACGGCAAGCTGTTCGCTGATTTCCACAAACTGCTGCGGCGACATTTCCAACTGCCATGGCAGGTGCCGCGTCATGACCCCTGTCTGCCAGTGTTCTGAAACCCTGTATGTTGTCGCCACATACGGAAACCGTATATCGCAACTCGCAAAAATATCCTCCGGCAGACCGCCGTCTTCCTTTGCCTTCTCTCCGGGACCTTCGGTGGCGTAGAAAAGTTTGATTGTCGGATTTACCCTGTGGCCGGGCTGCATGGGGTTTTCCTGAAGAGGACATTCGAGCGCCTCATAATGTTCAGGGAAAGGACCGTCCGCGAGTCCGGGGCCAAATAGCGCGCCCATACCGTCCGCGCGCATGATAAACGGATACTTGCCCGCCTTCTCATCTGCCATCGGAGGCGCGGGTCCGTCAGGCACATCGCCTTCCCAGACTCCCGGTTTTTTGGTGGCCGGGTTTTCCTTTGTTGCGTTCCACTTAATGACCGCTCGTTTCGGGTCCCATGGATTGCCTTTCATATCAACAGACGCGCGGTTATAGATGATCCTCCTGTTAACAGGCCATGCCCAGGCCCATCCTGAGTACAAGCCGAGTCCGGTGGGGTCGTCCTTGCCCCTGCGGGCCATCATATTAATGATCTTGCCATCTTTCTGTGTATAGCTCTGACTGTAGATCCAGTTCCCGCAGGAGGTCGTTCCATCGGCCTGAAGAGTGACAAATGAAGCGCACAGTTCGCCCTTCTTGCCAATCAGTTTCGGAGGCGTCTGCGTCTTGTCATAAATATCTTCAAGATAATATCCGTTGATCTCCTTTGCGACCTCATGGATGTTAAACTTTACGACCTTGCCGTCAGCATCTTTTTCTCCGTAGTTCCATGTGAGATTGGTTATCGGCGCAGGGAATTTTCCGCCTTCTTTTTTATAAAGCATTATCACCCTGTTGCGAAGTTCATTGATGATCTCCGAATCAGGCATTGCCTCGCCTGCCGGCTCTACGGATTTGTATCTCCATTGGGCAAGACGGCTTGAATTGGTGATGCTCCCCTCTTTCTCAACAGAAACAGCGGCGGGAAGCTGGAACACCTCGGTCTGGACATCTTCCGGTTTCATTCCGGGGCCTTTCCAGAAAGAGCCTGTCTCATTGTCGAACAGGTTTACGTTTACCATCCATTTGAGTTTGGACAAAGCCGTGCGCACCTTGCCTGCGTTTCCGCTTGAGCAGGCGGGGTTTTGCCCCCATGCGAAGAAGCCCTCAAAACCGCCCTTGAACATCTTGTCAAAGAGCACAAGCCATGAGCCGTTCATTCCTTCATCGAGTTTTGGCAGCCACGCGTATCCGAAGTCGTTTTCCTTTGTCGCGCTGCTGCCGTATATTGCCTTGAGGTAGCTGATAAGGTATTTGTTTCTGTTGCCGAACCAGTTGACGCTCCTTGGGTCTTTTGTCTTTGGCGTGAATTTTTCTATGTATGCAGCGGTGTCAACGACCGTTGCCGACGGCACGGGATTGTATCCGGGAATAATGTGGAAAAGCAGCCCGTGATCGGTTGAACCCTGCACATTGGATTCGCCCCTCATCGCATTGATGCCGCCCCCTGCAATTCCCATGTTGCCTAGCAAAAGCTGAATAATGGACATGGTGCGGATATTCTGCGTGCCGACGGTATGCTGGGTCCAGCCCATTGCGTAAAGCTCCGTCCCGGCCCTGTCGGGTCTGCCTGTGGAGGCGAAAGTGTCATAAACCTCAACAAGTTTTTCCTTTGGCGTGCCTGTTATCGACGACACCAGGTCAATGGAATAACGCTTGTAGTGTTTCTTTAACAGCTGGAATACGCAGTTTGGGTCTCTGAGAGTGAAGTCCTTTTTCACTATCCCCTTGTCATCCATCTGATATGACCAGGTCTTCTTGTCGTACTTGCGGGTCTTTTCGTCATAACCGGAGAACACCCCGTTAAGTTCGCCGGGGCCTTTGAATTCGGGATTCACAAGAAAAGCCGCATTGGTGTAATTTACAACGTAATCTTTGAAGTAAAGGTTTTTCTCAACGATGTGATTGATCATCCCGCCGAGGAATGCGATGTCAGTCCCGGAGCGTAGCGGCGCGTAGATGTCGGCCTTTGCAGCCGTCCTCGTAAAGCGCGGATCAACTACGATCAGCTTTGCCCCGTTTTCCCTCGCTTTTGTAATCCACTTCATTGAGATGGGATGGTTCTCCGCGGGATTGCTTCCCATGACGAGGATCACATCCGCGTTTTTGAAATCAACCCAGTGGTTTGTCATTGCGCCGCGACCAAACGACTCTGCCAGAGCCGCTACAGTGGGCGAGTGTCATATTCGGGCCTGATGTTCAATGTAGACCACTCCCCACGAGCGGAGGAGCTTCTGCAGTATGTAGCATTCTTCATTATCAAGGGCGGCGCTGCCCACATGGGCGATGGCGTCTGTCCTGTTGACGGTAAATTCCTTTTCAACATCTTTCTCAGTCCCGTCCGGCTGCTTCTCTTTTACCTTTGATTTGGAGGTAAGCTTGAAGGTCCTGTCTCTTGCATCCTTGACCCTCTTTGCAATCTCATCAAGGGCCCAGCCCCACTCAACTTCTTTCCACTCGGTTGCACCGGCTGCGCGGTATCTCGGTTTGATAAGCCTCTTCGCATTGTTTACGATCTGGAATAAAGACTGCCCTTTGGAGCAGAGCGTGCCTTCGCTGATCGGATGATTCGGGTCGCCTTCCGCATTGATGAGCTTGCCGTCTTTGGTGTGCACGATAAGGCCGCATCCTACTGAACAATACGGGCAAATCGTGGTGGTCTCAGTTGAGCCCTTGGTCCGGAGCTCCAGCTCCTTTGCAGCGGCCTCCTCTGGAGTAAGCCCGGCGCCTATCGCGCCCGCAGCAACCGCTGTTCCGCCTGAAATCTTCAAGAAATCCCTTCTTGAAATATCCATGCGTTACCTCCCTTTTATAAGGTTTGGGGTTTAAAATATATATTTTTTGTCAGGCGGAATGCCTGACTTCTTATCTGCAAATGGCGTGCTGGTTAGAATTCTTGTTAACAGACTAATAAGTAATAAAAATAATATGATTATTCAATAGGATTGTCAATCATTATTTTCATTAATAAATTTCATTAATAAATCTCGCCATGAACAAACTTTTTTGCAAGTTCCGTAGACGGTTCCTTAAAGAAGGATGCCGATTCCGACATTTCAATGATTTTCCCCTTGTACATAAATATGACAACATCAGCGAGGGCCCTTGCCTGGTTAAAATTGTGGGTCACCATGACGGTTATCTTCCCCTGGTTTTTTACTCTCTTATCGATAATATCCTCTATTATCCCGGCATTGTCCGGGTCGAGTGAAGCCGTCGGCTCATCGAGAAAAAGCGCCTCCGGTCCCAGGGCAAGCGCCCTTGCAAGCGCAAGCCTCTGCGCTTCGCCGGAGGAAAGATGGTCTGCCCGCTCATATTCCTTTTCTGCAAGCCCCACCAGTTCAAGTGCCTCGATGACACGGTCCCGGATTTCCTTCTTTTCGACCTTCCTAAGCTTAAGGCCGTATGAAATGTTTCCATGGACCGTCTCATTGAAAATAGCGGCGCGTGCCGGGACCAGTATGGTTTTTCTGCGCAGAGACATATTATTAAAAGGGTCCGGCAGAGTAGCTTCTCCATTGTAATAATTCACGGTCCCGCTGCCGGGGCTGTCATTCAGACTGATTATTTTTAAAAGTGTGGACTTGCCGCTTCCGTTGGGGCCGATGATCGCATACAATAAACCTTTTTGAATACTCAGTGAACATTCAAGGGCAAAGGTTGAGTTGAATTGTTTTATGATGTGTTGCGCTTCTATTTTTTCGATCATTGGTAATGCCATACGGGCGGTCATAAAAACCGCCCCTACAAATGATTGATATTTTTCCTCTGAAAATAAATAAGCGATCCGTTTAGCGTAAACGCGATCAGCATAAGAACTATTCCAAGCGCCACCGCAAGTTCAAAATCACCCTTGTCCGCTTCAAGGGCTATCGTGGTGGTCATTACCCGCGTGTATCCGGAGATATTGCCGCCGACGATCAGCACGGCCCCGACTTCCGCAATGACCCTTCCAAACCCCGCAAGAACAGAGGCGAGGATTGAATACCGCACCTGCTTCATTGTCTTTAACGCCGCCTGAAAAGGCGTTGCGCCGAGGGTAATGGCTGTGAACTTTACAGAGGCGTCCGCTGACGCGACTGCCGCGTAGCTTAATCCCGCAATGATCGGCGTGGCAAGTATTGCCTGGGCAATAACCATGGCCGACGGGGTATAGAGCAGTTTCATGAACCCAAGGGGCCCTGACCTTGAAAGCATTAAATACAAAAAGAGGCCGGCAACCACCGGAGGCAGCCCCATCAATGTATTGTTTGCCGTAACAATAAAAGGCTTTCCGGGGAACTCTTTGATGCTCAGGCTGAGAGCGATAAAAAGCCCCGTAATGGTAGAGAGAATTACGGCAAGCCCCGAGACCTTGATCGAAAGAAAGACAATGCCAAGCAGCTCGGGGTCCAGCGTAATGATAAGTCCAAAGGCCTTTGCAATAGCGTTGAGTATGAAGTCCATTGATAATTTCGTCATTCCCTCGCAAGCAAGGCGCATTGCAATACGCCCCTGCAGAGTTCGTATCAGTGCGGAATGACGTCAAAATATATGTTCACAAATTTTCATTTTGCGTTCGGGAAAAACATCTGGTTGCCTTTGCTGTCCTTAAATGAGGCAATGACCATTTGTCCTTCTTCTGAAATGAGCCAGTTGATGAACACTATGGTCTCTTTGTATTTCACGGAAGGGTGCTTTCGGGGATTTACGGCCATTACACCGTACTGATTGAAAAGCAGGGGATCGCCTTCAACAAGTATTTTCAAATCATTCTTCACATTGTCTTCCATTGAAAGATAAGTCCCCCTGTCGGTCAGGGTGTAAGCCTGTTTCTCAAGCGCTATCCTTAAGGTCTTAGACATTCCCTGTCCAACTTCGAGGTACCATTCTTTTCCCGCTGGATTTACGCCGGCGGCTTTCCAGAGGCTTAGTTCCTTCTTATGGGTACCGGACTGGTCTCCCCGTGAGACGAATACCGCCTTTGCTTCCGCGATCCTGCCGAATGATTTTTTCGCGTCGGTCATGCCTTTAATTTTTGCGGGTTCGGCATTGTGACCTGCGATAATGAAATCATTGTACATAAGGTCATGACGGTCCGTAAACCATCCTTCCTGCACCATCTTAAGCTCATCGTCTTTTGCATGAACAAACGCCACATCAGCGTCCCCGCGTTTCCCGATCTCAAGTGCTGCGCCTGTCCCGACGGCAACGACATTTACCTTGATCCCGGTCTTCTTTTCAAAAACCGGCAGGATATGCTCAAACAGTCCCGAGTTCTGTGTGCTGGTTGTTGACGCGCATACGATTACATCTTCTGCGAATGCAGTGGTTATTATTGCAACAGAGAATATTAATGCCAAGAGCATCTTTTTAATCATTCGTATCTCCTTTTGTAGGGGGCAACCCTTGTGGTTGCCCGTCATTTACGGTGGTTGACTTTCATAAGGGCAGGCACGAGACCTGCGCCCCTGCCTATTTCTTCTTTATCACATCGTCCGTCCAACTTATTGAAGCCGAGACAGCCGGGAATCCTATCGTACTTGTCAGGAGAACCAGTGTGTGATAGATCTCGTCCTTTGTCGCGCCTGCCTCAAGTGCCCTTCTTACATGGCTGTGCACAGAGCCCTCTGAACGTATGGCGGCGGCGGCAGCAAGCTGGATCAGGTGCGAGGTCTTCTCATTTACCGGACCGAGGGTCCTTGCTGTTTTGCCGAGATTCTCAACGGCTTCCGCCAGCTCTTCATACCTCTTTTGGATACTCGTATACATCTTCGGAAGTTTTTTGACTGCCATGATGTTCCCTCCCTTGTTTTGTTTGTATTTGAAATATTACAGGAATCCTATGGTTCTATCAATATAATTTTTTGTATTTGCGTAATAATCAGGAATCCGCTTTCATGTATAATTAACCATGTCAAAGAAAAAACTTTTGGAAGAACAGATTCTGAAAGCTTCCGGGGACGGTAGAATAACCTGTGCCCTCCTCCGAAAAATAGCAGAAGAGCGTGGAGTTTCTTATAAGCTGGCAGGAAAGACCGCAGACAGGCTCAATATTAAGATTAAAAATTGCGACCTCGGATGTTTTTAATTATATCCACCTGATATTTTTATTACACATAGTAACAGAAATTTCTTCTTGACAATCGCTTGGCAATATGGTTCAATTGATTCAATTGAACCATATTGCAGCTATATATGAATATAGCAGAATAAGGGGGCTGAGATGGCGTATTACAGAGATATTTCAGGGGACAATGGCCCCGGATCTGATCAGTACACTGAAATATTCGGAGAATTTAATTTCACATGTTTTGACAGTGAGTGTAATTTCTTCTGCCCTGAATGCAGAGACATGCTGAAATGTTCAGCCTATACCGAATTCAGGGAAGAATGGGAGTCATTTTACTCTTAATAAAAGCGTCCTCACTGGAGCTAAGGCCGGGCTGAGGGCAGGCTTTAATTAACTTTCAGAGAAAAACCGCATAGTGTTCTTACCTGCTCTGTTTTTGATATAGGATATGAAAACCTACGATTTATATAAACTGCTTAAAGAGGAACTTAAAAATGGCTCCAGCGATCTTGTCACGAGACGGTCGGGACAGGTGATACGGGAGCGTATTGAACGTGATATCCAAAAGGAAGGAGAAAGGACGGTTGCTGCCCTTGATTTTTCCGCCATAGGGATTATCGACTATTCCTGCGCTGATGAGATTATTGCAAAACTTATATCCCGACTTCTCAGCGGCGAGTATGGGGACAAATACATCATGCTCACAGGACTTAATGAAAACCAGAAAGAAAACATTGAAGTGGCCCTTGAGAGAAAAGACCTTGCTGTTATGGCTGAGACCAGGGAAGGGTCCAGGCTTCTTCTGGGGAACCTGAATAATTATTTGAAAGAGACGCTGTCTTTCATTGAGAAGAACAAGCGGGTCACCGCCAAAGACTTTTCTGATGTAATGAAACTTGAGGCAAATACAAGCGGCACGCGTCTGCTGAACCTCCACAAAAAACGTCTGGTGAAACGCACTGACGAAATCCGCGACGGGTTAAGGGTATGGGTGTATGTGCGGTTGTGACGGCTTCTGTCCTGAGTGCGAAACCATGTTGAAATGTGGTTTATAAAGAGATAAAGGATGACTGGGAGTGGACTTATTCGTGAATAAAACAATATTAAAAGTATCAGTTGTCGAGCCTGTAATCAGAGAGAAGTTGCATAATTCCCTGATAGTTTATTTTTTAAACGAAAATTACAAGTTGGGGTTATGCCTGGCAGAACATCAGATAAACGAAATATGTAGCATCCTCTTATGCGGAAATGAAGATCGTCCCTACGGAGTTCACTCATGGACGGTAAAAGAACCTACAGTCTTAGATGAATACCGCAAAGAGGAGCTTGGAATAATGGATTATCTTCATCTCGTTTCTCTTGACCTCAGAAAACAGTTCGGCCAATTTGCAACGCCTACAATCATAGTCAGAAAAATTCTCAAGTCGATTGAATATATCCCTTCAAATAATATTATAAGCAAAAGACTTATAGATCCAGCATGCGGCTCCGGGGTGTTTCTAGTAGAGGCTGTCCGCATCTACTTGAATGCGCTCAAGAAAGTGAATACCCCGATCCATAATTGGTACCAGATGGTTATATCAGCCATCTGCGGGATAGATATTGACCCTCAGGCGTGCTTCTTTGCACGGTTGAACCTTGCAACCTTGCTTGCTCCGGCAATTCTTGAGTACACCGCAAAACATGGGATGAAAAATCTCAAACCATTGCCTGTGTATTGTGCAGATACACTCGATCTTTTTGCAGCAGGGGAAAACGGTATGACAATGTTTTATGGTAGGTTGAGCATCCCATTAAAGAAGCAATTTGATTTTGTGGTCGGCAACCCTCCTTACTTCAAAATAAAAGGCTTACGCGAGGACTTGAAGAATGTTTTTTCTGATTCTACTTATGGACATCCTAACGCTTATGGTTTATTTATTCATGCAGGAATTGAAATGTTGGACGTCAATGGTAGATTTGGCTTTATTGTTCCAAGGTCAATGCTTTCGGGACTTTATTTCAAAAATCTGAGGAATTTTATAGAAAAGAAAACATCTATAAGAGAGATAATCTACATTTCTGAAAGGAAAAAAATATTTGAGTTTGTCCTGCATGGCACCATGATTCTTTCTCTTAGGCGAAACAAACGAACTGATGAAGTTGTTAATATTTCGTTCATTCAGTCCTTAAAAGAGATGGGAAACGAACACCCTGGAATAAGGGTAGATATGGATAAAGTGGTACAACACCTTAACGGGACAACTGTATGGTTTGTCGCCGATTCAGTGGATACATATAACATAATCAATAGAATTGTCAGGGAACATCCCTTACTTTCAGGGAAAGAAGTAAACTGTTGCGCTAAAACAGGACAGATAGTATGGAACAGAGTCAAACCTCTATTGACCACGAAGGCTGGGACGGAGACCCTTCCTCTTGTATGGGCTACAGATGTAGGTAGGTTTTCATTCTCTTTTAACAGGGTGGGGACTATACGTCCGAGTTTCCTTAAGGTAGATGCAAAAATTAGAGGCCTGGTTGCGAAAGGACAAAGCATTCTTGTTCAGCGCATAACAGCGGATGAACAGCCTTCACGCATTGTTGCAAGTCTACCTGAGGACTTCTTGAGGAAAGCCCGAAATGGTTATTTCGTAGAAAATCACCTGAACATAATTCAATCAGTTATGGAGAAACCTCCAGTTGACCTTTATTTCGTACTTGGGATTTTGAATTCGGATATTGTTGAATTCTTCTTCCGCGCCATGAACGGGAATACACAGGTATCTGCAACGGAATTAAATCTGCTTCCTATGCCAATTGGGAAATATGAAGAAGCTATAGCAGTAGCAGCAAAAAAGTTGCAGGTCAATATTGATGATAAAAATAAAGAGCAGCTTATTGCGGAACTTAATTTCTTGGTCGCAAAGGCCTATGGGCTGAATGATAAAGAACTTGCGTTTGTAAGGCAATATCTTACGAGATTTAAAAATAGATTGAATTAGGAGATAAAATGTCACTTGATGAAATCAGGGTGATTCTACAGGAGATAAACTTGCCTAAGAAATTCATTTCCGAGCAAACGGCAATATGCATAAAAGCTTTAATTGATAAAACCGAGAGAAGAGGCTTGTTGCCGGGGCATCATAATTTAAATGAAGGTGCGAGAATTCATGACATCCTAAATTTTTCAAGAGATGTGATTGGTAAACCGGTTGCAGAGGGTACGCGGGAGTCTTACAGAAAAACGTCGCTTGCACCTCTTCTAAACTATGGTTTGGTAGTCAGGCATCAATTAAGTACAAATGATCCAAATACATATTATCGTCTCCACCCTGATTTTGCACGCATATTCTCAGAGAAAAATATAGAAGAAAGAAACAGGCTAATAGGCCAGTTGCAAAAGAAGCTGAACAGCACAAAGGAGCGTACAACTTTTAGAAATATTCAAAGGAAAGATGTCCATGTCAGGATTGATAATGAACAAACATTTTCTCTGAGCCCAGGAGAGCATAATCATCTCGAAAAAGCTATTGTTGAGGTATTTAGCCACGCTTTTTTGAGTGAACCACAGATAGTCTATATCGGAGATACAGCGCCAAGGAAAGGATATCAAAATCGCTCTTTAATGAGAAAGCTGAATCTGCCCATTGATACGACGGCATCATTGCCTGACGTTATTCTTTTTTCTGGATCAGAATCACATCTTGTTATTGTGGAAGCAGTCACAAGCAGTGGTACTGTTAATCCAATTCGTCTTGAACAGCTGCGGAAATTCACAAGAGGACCCAAAAAATTAGGACATAAAATCAGCTATGTTACAGCATTTCCGTCGCGCACTGCGTTTAGAAGATTTATCGAAGATATAGTCTGGGGCAGCAGTGTATGGATAGAAAACGAGCCAAATAATATTGTGCATTTTGAGAGGATGGGAGAATAGAGTATTTCTCATCTACCGAAAGATAAATTAGATGAACTAACACCGCCATAATCCTCGGCGAAAGCAGGCAAGATACGTGACTGATCTGAAATCATCATTCAATATTTTACAGAAAACATTCCCTCACTACGAACACCGCCCCCAGCAGATGGAGATGGCGGAAGCCGTCCTTGACTGTCTGACGGAAAAGGACCGGCTGCTTGTTGAGGCCGGGACCGGCGTCGGGAAGTCATTTGCATATCTCATCCCCGCAATCCTCTCGAATGAGAAGACCATTATCTCAACGGCCTCCATCGCGCTTCAGGACCAGCTGACAAACAAGGACCTTGTGTTTCTTCAGAAGATCATGCCGCAGAAGTTTTCTTTTGCAATGCTTAAGGGGAAGAACAACTATCTCTGCCTGAAACGCGAAAGGGAATATGCAGAGATGACCGACTCTTTCATGATGTTTCGTGAGTGGGCATCCGGGACTGAGACCGGCGACAGGGATG
>JAGVNU010000103.1 GCA_020053105.1 Thermodesulfovibrionia bacterium | reverse complement strand
GAGCGCCTGGGAAATGCCCACGCCGCAGAGTATGAAATATTTCCATGCAGCCTCAATCGCGGTCGGCGTCCTGTACAGGGAGACGAGCAGGACCGTGGACAATGTGGCAAGCTCCATGGCTATCCAGAGTACGCCGATGTTATTCGTCAAAAGGCACAGGAGCATCGCAAATATGAAAAGCTGGAACATTGCATGATAAAAACGTATCCTTGTATGGCCTATCCGTCCGTGTTCCACTTCCCTCCTCATGTATCTCCTGCTGAAGATCGCTGTTGTCATGGAGACAAATGAGGTAAGCGCGGCCAGGTATACATTAAAGGCGTCAACAAAGAAAAACTTCCCCCCGGCAAGCATAGGTCCCTGTTCATAAACCTGCAGCGCAAGTCCGGCGCCGGCGATGAATGTCGCGGCAGACCCGGCGATGTTTATCTCCGGTGCAAATTTCCTTTCACCGACAAAGGCCAGGGCCACTGCGGCAAAAAGCGGGACTATCAATAAAACCAGTAACATCAGTCCTCCTCCTTTAACCTTGCCATCTGGTCTACATCAAGGCTGTCAAAGGCGGTGTTTATATGAAAAAAGAATATGCCGAATATGAACGCGGCAATCAGTATGTCAAGTGCGACTCCCAGCTCCACAACAAGCGGCATCCCGTATGTCGCGCTCGTCGCGGCAAAGAAGAGGCCGTTCTCCATTGCAAGAAAGCCTATTATCTGAGTGATCGCGTGTTTCCTTGTTATCATCATTAACAGACCGATCATAACGGTGGCAAGCGCGACTGCGAGCGTTGAACGGGTCACAAGCGTGGAAAGCTGACTGACCGGCGACATCAGGTAATATGAGAATATGACGAGGGCTATCCCCATCAGCATTGTCATTGGGATGTTTTCAACTACTTCCACTTCCTTGTGGACTTTAAGACGCCTTATGAGCACATGAAGGATATAAGGAAGCAGGATGACCTTTAAAGACAATGTAAGAACAGACGATATATAAAGGTGATGTTTCCCGGCCACAAAGCCGACTATGGCGGTATTGATCGAGAGAAAGAGCCCCTGCCACATGAACAGGTGCACAAGCCCGAACATCCTTCTCTGCACCAGCATACCAAACGCGGTAAGCAGCACAAAGGCGGCAAGAAAACTGTTTAGCTGGGCAGCAATGTTCAGGTCCATATCACTCCAAAATAAAAAAAGACAACATCCCGAGTGTTGCCAGCAAAAATGCCGACCCGAGGAATTCCGTCATACGGAATATCCTCATCTTTGCAAGCCCGGTCTCTATGATTACAAGCACAATTCCCACAGTGGCAAGCTTTAAAAGCATTATCAGAAAGGCCGCAAAGATCGCCGCCAGGTCACCGGTCTGCGCAATCCCCCACGGGGCAAAGACCGCGGCCCCAAGCATGACAAACAGAAAGAGCTTCATCATGTTCGCCCATTCGATAAGCGCCAGATGCCTCCCGGAATATTCAAGTATCATGGCCTCGTGAATCATCGTAAGTTCGAGATGAGTGGCCGGGTTGTCCACGGGAATCCTGCCGGTCTCTGCGAGGGCTATCAGTATAAAGGCAAACAGTGCAAACGCAAGAGACGGCCTTAAGATAGACTGTCCGCTGTAAATAACGTGCACCATCTCCGAAAGCGACGTTGACTTGCTGGCCAGTGATACGGTAAAGATCGCCATAAGCATAGCGGGCTCAGCCAATGAAGCTATTGTCATCTCGCGGCTTGATCCCATTCCTCCGAAAGCCGTACCAATGTCCATGCCGGCCAATGCGGTAAAAAAGCGGGCAATTGCAAATAGCGCCACAAGCACAATTACGTCCGCCGTGGAAGCTATCGGCAGCTCCAGCGACAGCATGGGGATAATTCCCCCGGCAAGGACCGCTGTTCCGAATACCAGATAAGGTGTAAAGCGGAATATCCAGGACGCGTTATCGGCAAGCAGCACGTCTTTTGAAAACAGTTTGACAATGTCCCTGTAGGGCTGAAATAATCCGGCTGACGTGCGTCCCTGCGACCAGCATTTCAACATCCTCACCCACCCCGTAAAGGCAGGAGCAATGCCTAAAAGGATCGCTATCTGAAGAAATTCTATTACGAATTTATAAAGTTTCATTTTGAAAGCACCAGAAGCACTATTATCGTTATAAAAGAATATATGAGATACGCCTGGATGCGTCCCTGCTGCAGCCTGCCCACCTGGCGCGACACCCAGAAACTGAATTCAACAATCGGCCTGTAGAGCCAGCCCCATGAACGGTCCCTGACGCGGAGATAATAATTTAATCTTTTCGGGACCGCCGTGTATAAACCCCTCGGGCTAAGCTTGACCCTTTCCCTGATGATAAAAAGAAATCCGAATATCCTGCGCAACGGCATCGAAAAAGCCGTGGCACTGTATTGCATCCTCTGGTTGAGCTTGCCGAACCCGCAGTCCCATATAGGGGCCCTGTGAATGGCGCCGGGCTTGACGTGAAGAATAAGGTAAACAGCGACCACGACCAGCAGAATGCCTATAAATACTATAGTGCCCGAATATGACGCCCTCTCGCGGGCTACGGGTGCGAGCCAGAGCCAGCCGTAAACGCCGGAGGACGCGCTGATTTTTGTCCCGACAAGTTGTTCGGGGATTATATCCATCCAGTCTATAAAAAATGTCGGCAAAACGCCGAGCACAAGACACGTAAGCGCAGCCAGTATCATGCCGGTACGCATGGGCCAGTTTGCCTCATGGACACGCGGCATATGATGGCCTCTCCAGTGGCCCAGAAAGGTCACACCAAAGGCCTTTACAAAGCAGGCAGCGGCAAGCGCGCCTGTCAGGGCCAGAAGCGCAGCCCCAAGGGGGATCAACAATTTCAGCAGAGGGCTGGGCAGGGCAGGAGAAAGCAGAAACGCCTGAAACATAAGCCACTCCGATACAAAGCCGTTAAAAGGGGGCAGCGCGGAAATGGAAACGCAGCCGATAAGAAAAAGAGCCGCAGTCCAGGGCATCCGGTGTATAAGCCCTCCCATCTGTTCCATATTACGCTCATTAGTGGCGTGAAGCACGGACCCGGCGCCCATAAAGAGCAGGCCCTTGAACATGGCATGATTCATTGTATGATAAAGCCCCGCTATAAGCGCAAGGGCCGCCAGCAATGGCATCTGAAATGAAGTAAATATCATCGAGGCGCCTATGCCGATCAATATAATGCCGACATTCTCCACGCTGGAATAAGCAAGAAGCCTCTTCAGGTCATTCTGCATCAGGGCGTAAAGCACTCCCAGCACCGCGGATATCAGCCCGAGTATCAGCACAATGGCCCCCCACCACCAGGGATATGTCCCTATGAGATCAAACGTCACGCGCACCATCCCGTAAATGGCGGTCTTGAGCATTACGCCGCTCATCAGCGCAGAGACATTTGACGGCGCTACAGGATGCGCCTCAGGCAGCCAGACATGCAGCGGGACGACGCCCGCCTTGGCAGCGAACCCGAAAAAAGCAAGGAGAAAGGCCGCCGTCGCCCATGAGAGAGGGAGCTGCGCCTCCCGCATGGCGTCAAAGGTATAACCGTTGAAACTCTCAAAACCAGTGGCAAGTCCCGCCATGACCCCGAAGGAAAGAAGTATCGCAATCGCCCCGACGTGGGCCACTATCATATAAAGGAACGCGGCCCTCCTGTTTTCTATGCGCTCATCTTCAAACATCACAAGAAAATATGAGGCAGCGGCCATCACTTCCCAGGAGATGAGAAAAAACAGGGCGTCATCCGCGAGGACCACCATCAGCATGCCCGCAAGAAAGAGGTTATAGAAAATGACAAGACGCGTTACCGGCCTGCGTCCCAGATATCCCTTGATATAGCCGATGGAATATACAGACACAAAAAATGACAGCAGGCATATTACGGTAATAAAAAATCCCGCAAGCGGATCGATCCTCAGATGAAAAGGAAGATCAGGCAGTCCCAATGGCAGGATTAATTTAATCGTAAACGCGCCTCCTACAGCCCATACACCCCCTGCAATACCAAGCAGTGAAGACACCGAGGCCATTATGAAAGATACGTTAATCAGAAGACTCTGGCGGTTCTTTAATAATGAAGCGAGCAGGACAGACAAAAAGAGTAGAAGAATGGCTGAAGATACTATTCCGATAGGCGTAACAGTCACCTTACCGCCCTCCCTGCGCCGACAGGATACAACTGCAGATTTCCACTTTCCGTATTGGTAGCAAAGAAGTTACCGCAGCCGAAAGGAAACAGACTTCATCTATGAAGAGAAAACATTCCGTATCCATTTCTAACGAAAAAACGTCTTATTATAATCAAAGATGAAATTTAAATAAAGGGTCTGAGGTCCGAAAATGTTTAAACGATCATTTCTCTGCCGCGCTTTCCCCAGCCAGATATCCGGTGCTCCAGCAGACCTGCAGGTTATATCCCCCGGTAGGCCCGTCCAGGTCCAGGACTTCGCCGGCAAAGTAGAGATTATTTATTATCCTGGAACGCATGGTCTTCGGATCAATCTCTTTTAGATTTACCCCCCCGGTAGTGATTATTGCCTTGTCGAAACCCAATAAGCTCTTTATTGTCAGCGGAAATTGTTTTAAGAGTACCCGCAGTTTTTTGCGTTCTTCCTTTGTTATTGAGTGGCCCTTCTTTTCAGGGCCGATCCCTGTCAGTTTAAGGATTACAGGGATAAGTTTTTGGGGCAGCAATTCGGGAAGTATGTTCCTCATTGATTTGTTCTTATGCCCTTCAAGGTCCCTGAGGATCCTTTTGTCCAGCATATCAAAATCGAGCGCCGGTTTGAAATCAATGAATAAATCCACCGGCCCAACGGCAAGCAGCTTCCCTATGGATTTGCTCATATCCAGGATCACCGGACCGCTCATGCCGAAACCGGTAAACAGGGCCTCGCCGAAGCGCTCGCCCTGTTTTTTGTTATTTTGATACACTGAAATCAGGACGTTTTTCAGGCTTAACCCCTCCAGCTCATTTACCCAGGTCTCCTTTACCAATACCGGGGTCAGCGCGGGTTCGGGCTTTACAATTGTATGCCCCATTTGCCCGGCCCATTTATACCCTTCACCAGTTGAGCCTGTTTGTGGGTAAGAGCGGCCCCCGGTGGCAATGAGATAATTTCCTGCTTTCATTTCCATATGATCAAGAATGATTTTCTCAATTGTATTGTGCTTAAGAGATATTTTTTTAATATTGCAGCTGGTAAGCAGGGTGATCTTGTTCTTTTTGATGAGTCTGAGAAAAAGCCCATGCACATCTTTTGCCATATCACTTTCAGGGAATATCCGGCCGCCGCGTTCAACCTTAGTCTTCAAATCGTTCCTGTGAAAAAAATCTAATGTCTCCGTTACTCCGAAATGATATAGGGCATTAAGCAGGAACTTGCCGTTCTTGCCGTAATGGGCCGCGAATTTCCGGACATCGGTTTCGCTGTTGGTGATGTTGCACCGCTCCTTGCCTGTCATCAACAGCTTTATGCCGGGCATGTGTTTTTTCTCTAAAAGAACAACCCTGGCCCCGCATTCCGCTGCGCGTAGAGCTGCCATCATGCCGGCAGGGCCGGCACCGATTATCGCAAGATCATATTTTTCTGTTTGCATAGACGGTTTCATTTTACCCCTGTTGTATATCCAATTGAAACTCCAGCTCCTTTTTTAGTTATTATATAAGCGATGAAAAAAATAGTGCTTGCCTCGGCATCACCCAGGAGAAAGGAAATCCTGGAGATAACAGGCCTGAAGTTCTCTGTCTGCGTGAGTGATTATGAAGAGGACCTCAATCTGAAATTAAATCCGCGTGAACTCGCGAGGTTCCTGTCGCGTAAAAAGGCGGAAACTGTAGCGCATAAATACAGAGACACTATCATCATAGCGGCAGACACATTTATCGTCTTTAAAAACAAGCTGCTTGGCAAACCCCGTGATGACAGAGAAGCAGAGAAGATGCTGAAGATGCTGAATGGAAAAGCGCATTCGGTAATCACCGGGTTTACCATTATAGATACCGGCAGCGGCAAGAAATTATCAAGATCGGTCGAGACAAAGGTGTATTTCAAAAGGCTCAGCCTGAATGAGATACGCGCATACGTCAGATCAAAAGAACCGCTGGACAAGGCCGGCGCATACGCGATTCAGGGGATCGGGGCGGTCTTTATTGAAAAGATTGAGGGGGATTATTTTAATGTTGTGGGGCTGCCTTTGTGTGCTTTGGCCGAGGGGCTCAAGAGATTCGGGGTGGATGTTCTTAAAGAAGTTTTATAGACACTGAAGCATTGCTCATGCTTAAAAGCTTACTATCGTTATTATGGTTTTGCGGTCTTTGATAAGACGTTCAAAGGGGAGTTCTCAAGGATTTTATTCTTGAGATAATTTGTGAAACAATATAATCTTTAAGCAGGAGTTAATTATGGAGAAATCAGGCGTAACGACGAACTCAGCCAACAATATCCTGTCGATCCTTAAAGCACTGAACCCGGAGATCCGGCAACGATATAAGGCAGAAGTGAAGGGTATATTCGGCTCATACGTCCGGAGAGAACAGAAATCGTCCAGCGATATTGATGTTCTGGTTGAGTTTGACGAGGGGGCAAACCTGCTGGATCTTACCGGCCTATCTTTGTTTCTTGAGGAAAAGCTCAAGTGCCGTGTCGATGTTGTTCCTGAAGATGCCATAAGAAAAGAGCTAAGACCTGTTATTATGCGGGAGGCCGCCTATCTGTGAGAGATTACTCTCTTTACCTGAAAGACATAGTGGATGCGATGGAAGCAATCGAGAAGTTTGTCGAAGGGATTGATTATGACCGCTTTCAACACGACGATTTAATATCAAGCGCTGTGATAAGAAAGTTTGAAGTCATCGGCGAAGCCTCAAAGAACATTCCTGAAGATGTGAGAAGCCAATATTCTCAAATCCCATGGAAGGAATTGGCCGGAATGAGAGACAGGCTAATTCAATTTTATATGGGGGTAAAATATGACCTCGTCTGGCATACCATTAAAGATGTTGTCCCTGTAGCAAAATCCGAAATTCGCAAGATGTTGGAAGCCGGTTAGCTTGCAATTAGAGTATTCTGAAGAACGTAGACCTGATACCACTGTCCCTCTTTGATTTAGTACTCATGATATAATTAACACAAAAAGGCGGGTGCCCATGAAATTACTTCTTATGAGCTTCACATTTATGCTGCTGTTAGCCGGACTCAGCGGGATAGCGGCCGTAACAACGCCGGAGGATACTGTGGCCATAAAGGGCTACGATACTGTCGCCTATTTCACGGCAGGCAAAGCGCTCAAAGGCAATGAGAACTTTACCTTCTCGTGGCACGGCATGACCTGGTTCTTCCAGTCCAGGGAGAACCGGGACCTTTTCACTGCAAGTCCGGAGAAATACGCCCCGCAGTACGACGGCTGGTGTGCCTGGGCCATGACCGAGTCGCGGAAGGCGGTCACCGATCCCGAAGTCTGGAAGATCGTTGACGGCAAGCTTTACCTGAACTGCAGCCCTGCTGCCTATGAAAAATGGAGCAGGGACATCCCCGGACACATCAAAAAGGCCGATGAGATCTGGCTCAAGATGCAGGGCGAAAAGTGACGCATGTGGCGGGGCAAGCTTTG
This sequence comes from Thermodesulfovibrionia bacterium, assembly GCA_020053105.1. Lineage (GTDB taxonomy): Bacteria > Nitrospirota > Thermodesulfovibrionia > UBA6902 > UBA6902 > UBA6902. Next base: position 16,081 of record JAGVNU010000103.1, on the reverse strand, counting down.
CTATCGTGATATTAGTGTCAAGGAATGGGGGCAGGTTTCTTGCGAAAAAGCAAAATGCAAGCCCCTAATTTCGGTATCAGATTGTCTTTGGCCTCTCAAGGTCACGTTTCATTCTGATTCAGCACTCTTGTTGAGATCTTCAAGGACTTGTTTAATATGAGGTTTTAAGCGCGGGATTTCTTCTTTCACTGCAAGCCATACCTTTTCAAACTCTATCCCGAAATATAAGTGAGTCATCTTGTCCCTCATCCCTGCCATGTCACGCCATGGAATTTCATTGTATTTCTTACGAATAGAATTCGGGACATTTTTTGTAGCCTCGCCGATGATTTCGATACACCGAACAACAGCAAAATTTGTTTTTTCATCCAGAAGAAAATCTTCATAACTCATACTACCGATAAATTCTTCAGCTTTCTCCATTGACTCCAAAATGTCCTTTAAATATAATGAGACATCCCGTTTCACAGGTAAACTACCTCTTTCAGGATTCTTTCTTTAAGTTCGGGTCTGATACTTTTTTTTGAAACAAGATCAACTTTTATTTTTAAAAGGTCAGAAAGGTAATTTTCGATATTTACAAATCTCAACAGGCTGACAGGTTCTCCAATTTCAACCAGTATATCCACATCACTTTTTTTCTTCTGCTCCCCGCGTACATAGGAGCCAAAAATCCCCATTTCAGTAATTTTATGCCTCTGTCTAAGTTCTTCCCGGTGGTTCTGTAATATCTCCTTTATTTCATCGAGTGTTTTCTTCATATCCATAGCCTCCATTCATAATATATTATATTATTCCCTGGGTTATGTCTCGCATTAATTTACCTTCATATGACCATTCATCAGCATCGAAAATATTTACCTTATGTCTTTACGGAACATGGGACAATTATGCTTGCGAATGTATTAAACAGCCCCACATCCGTACATGCAAGTCTTCAGGTTGTAATGGCCTTTGTGCAACTAAGACATATCTTCTCGACGCATAAAGAACTTGCACATAAGTTAATTGAACTTGAAAGAAAAATAGAAAATCACGATGAAGAAATCCACAAATGGAAGCCGCGACCTCGGTGTCAGTGCTTTCAAATGTCAATAGGCAAGTCTGGCCCTACTGAGTGATTCCCGCGGGTTGATAATATCCTTGAAATCATAAAAATATTGCAGGCGCATGAACATATAACGCTGCGTGTTAAAGCTACACGTATGGCTGCCTGAGACTCACGCCCTTTACACTTACGAATGATATGGCGGATACGGGATGGCATTATGTCGCGGTAATACATTTAGTTATGGTTGAAGACAATTAAGAATTCATCAATTGAAAAACCTGACCCTATTTTCGTGACCGGCAACAACGTCCCCAAAGCTCCAATATGAGGCACTCATTCTTATTGTTCCCGACATCTAATTGTTATTAAGTGTTTTGGCCCTTATCCACTGCCAACGCTCCCTGACTGTCAATTGCGTTGAAAGCCTGTCCAGAAACTCCTCTCCTAACTGATTAAACCCGGCATCTATGACCTTCCACCAATTTTTCTTTTTATCCCGTTCATCGTAAAGGTCTTTCATCGGGCAGACATACACAGTGTTGCCCTGATCTCCCTTTTCAATTAATACAGTGAAAGGAAATTCCCAATAAAAAAATGGGTCCCTGGTGAATACATTGCCGAAATAAACTCCGTCGATGCTAAGAAACGTAATTGTCCCTGCGTCTTTGGAAGCACTGACAATGATGTTGTGTTGACCCAGAATAAACAATGCGTTGCTCCACACTTCGTCATATGGCCGATGAAAATTCTCTTTTATGGGCGTCGCCTTAATAGCATCATTCTTTGAATCTTCAAAACCGGAAAAATTGTTTTCATAGGGAGATACAAGGGGATTGACAGCTGCGCATCCTGAAGTAAGAATAAAATACATCATAAAGACAAGCAAAATCGGACGATGGATTCTCAACGCTTCCCCCCGCTTAACCTTACAAGTATTTCTTCGAGAATACTTTTTGCCGGTGGGGTCAGATCCACATACCTGGCGGTTTGTTGTCCGCTAAATACATAATGATCATAAGACAGGAAATTAACTTCGTGGGAGTTGGCGCGGGTTTTCCCATCGTCAAGAGCCTCCAGCAATAAGACTTGATAAAAAAAATGCGCTTTCTCTTCTGAGAAAAAACCCTTCGTCCCTTTATGATTCAATGTAAGTTTTATCAAGCCCGCCCCCTTGTCCTCTTCTATGCTTGCCTTGACCTCATTCAAGCCTGCATTGCGGAGGTCACTCAATTTAGAGGCTTCTATTTCTTTGAGAACTGTCACAGCAGTCTCCCAAACAGCTTCAAATGCATAATCATATGTCTTTTCTTTCTCTATTGTATTGTCTATATGGTAAGGGAAGTCCGAGTCAGAGCCTGCTTCCCCGTTCGACGACATGCTCAAAATTAACGCCGTCAAAATAAAACTACTTATAATTTTCAAGAGTGCGATGCGCATTATCTATCCTCTTTTCCAATCCCGGCTCAGCCAGCGATGAATGAAATATATGTCCCTCAGCAATGTGCTCTTTATTGAGATCCTTAAGCTTTGTTAAAACCGAAAGTATCGCGTCAGGATCATAACCTGCTTTATCGAGATGACCGATTGCCAGGTTGTCCGCTTGTATCTCATCTTCTTTCCCATATCCCCTGTATACATCTCCCAAATAAACCAATACACTAAAACCGGCTTTATTGTCCGGCAGATCAATATGAGGTATCAGCCTGTTATGGATAAATTTCTTCTCACGTATATCAGTATCTGTAAGACCTTGAGCAAGCGTTGCCGCTGCAGAAACTCCAGATCCGATATACATAATATTTCCAATTGTAGCTGCGGAGGCAGCGGAAAGTCCTCCAGCTACAGCAGCCGCAGCCCCGACCCCTGAAAATACCAGGAGTGGCATAACATGCCCTGTGAGATTGGCTATTCTTTCATTCCTTACAGCATCAACATATGTTTGATGTAGATCGCCCTCAATTACGTGAGCAATTGCATGGGAAATAACAAAAGCAAGTTCATCTTCACTAATAAGGATATCCAGCATTCCACTACTTATATACACGTATCCGGGGAAAGACGCCGCAACTGGCAATTGATCGTTAATTATTCGCAGGTGAAATTTACTGTCTGATTTCTCAGTAACCTTTACAATTCTATCAACAACCTCCGCAATCTTCTCAGATAACTCCACGTCTCTAAGCATCACAAAGGATTCGGTCATATAAAAATCCATTAGATGCCCCATCTTTCGTTCTTGCTCTTCTTTGGTATATTCACCTTCATCAGCGCGTACAGGTAATAGCGTACCGAATATGAATAAAATAATGATGAGCAACATAGACAAATTATTCATTTTCATAATAGTTCGCGTCGGGGGGCCAGGTCTTCTTTCCTGTATTTCCCTTTTCCATTCAGCCTTAATCGTCAAGGGACTGATGTATAATAAACCATCATGCTTTCAATCGCAAATCTGACACTCCCATCTCCCCTTGTCCTTGCCCCCATGGCCGGGATAAGCGACCTGCCTTACCGTATGATCAACAGGTCCTTTGGATGCGGACTTGCGTACACCGAGATGATAAGCGTCAACGCACTGGCGTACAAGAGTGGAAATACTTTGAAGATGCTTTCCACAAACGCTGATGACAGGCCACTGGGGGTCCAGATCATGGGGAATGAACCTGAGTTTATTAAAAGGGCGCTGGATAATATTTCGGGAATGGGCTGCGACCTGATTGATTTCAATGCCGCATGCCCTGTAAAGAAGGTCGCCTCAAAGGGGAAAGGCGCCGGCCTGCTTCAGGAGCCCCTGGCGCTGCAAAAACTCCTTAAGCTCATCGTTGATTACACGAACCTGCCTGTAACAGTCAAGATCCGCGCCGGATGGGATGAAACATCCGTCAACGCATTGGAGATAGCCCTCCGCGCCCAGGATGCAGGGGTGATGGGGCTGGTTATTCACGGCAGGACAAAAATGCAGATGTACCGTGGAGAGGTCGATTACGACATTATACGGAAAGTGAAGGAGGCACTGTCAATACCGGTGATCGCAAGCGGGGACGCTCTAACGCCGGAACTAATAAAGAAACTGTTCGACGAGACGGGATGCGACGGTGTGGCTGTCGCAAGAGGCGCGCTCGGCAATCCCTGGATATTCCGTGAGACAACCGGGTATCTTGAGCGTGGAGCAGTGCCATCCGGTCCGGATGTTCATGAAGTAGCGCAAACCATGAAAATCCATCTCAATGCCATAGTGGACTTCCTCGGTGAGAAGATCGGCATTATACACTTCAGGAAATTTTTCGCATGGTATACGCGTGGTATGTCCGTAAAGGAGCTGAAAGTCCGGGCCTTCCTCTCAGAGACACGGGACGAGATGCTGCAATTAATAGACGAAGTACAAACACTCAACAAAAGCCATTCCTATAGGACGATAACGAAACCGTCTCTCAAGTGAAAGTCGGGCTTAGCATCCGGATGGATCAACGCCCAGTAGGTCAGCTTGCCGTTTATTGATTTAACGACAGCGCTGATAGCAGCCTCTAAGTCCTGTTCCACTGGCACGATCTTGTCCAGGGCGAGTTCAAGTGATAGGCAAAACGAGTCCGATTTACTCTCTATGCTGAATGGAAGTGCTGTAATTGCCGGTTCCTCCTGCATTCCTTCACGATAGGATTTGAAGCGGTAGACATTCCAGTGCCCGGCTGGGGATATGTTGAATTCCCAGTATCCGGGAGAATTTCTTATACCGAGAAATAACTCGAAACAGGTTTCTTCCCAAAGGGCATCCCTTCGTGCCGGCATGTTTGTTTGAGCAGGGACCACGAGTTCAGTAAGCGGGCCGCAGAGTGTATAACTGACGGCAAGTATATTTGAACGCCGTTCTGCACTGACTGTGATATTTAGATCAGGCAAGGGACCAGCAGACGGAAACGGCTTCAGGGAAAAGCCCCGGATACTCATCTGATTTTCCTGATGATCTTTTGAATGGCGGCTTCCTGTGATTCTATACTCTCGGTAAGCCTGAACTGGACAAGCGCCCTGACAAGATTGTGTTCCGGGCCATGGACCCTGAAGTAGACATTGCCTTCCAGATAATCCGTAAAGAATCTCAATCCCAGCTCAAATGCTATCAGACGGACCGAGTCGTACAGATATTCAAAGTCATTCCCTGTGAGAAACCCGCTTGCCATTTCAAGATAACCCTGCAGCACGGCCCGGCAGAGGTCGGGATCAAAACGGACCTCCTCTAATTGCCAGGTTTCTTCTCCCAAAGGATTGCAGCCGGAACGAAGGCAGTCTCCGATATCGTAATGGACAAGCCCAGGCTTGACAGTGTCCAGGTCAACAATACCGATGGCACGTCCGTCGGCAGTGTCCATCAGGATATTATTGACCTTCGGATCACCGTGGATTGGCCGAAGATGCAGTCTGCCCTGCTGTTTGGCAGTTTCAAGTATGTGCGCCCACGCGCTTCGCTCGCTTATAAACTGTAAGCAATAATTTACCTCAGGAGATTTGCCTCCCCTGTATTTCATCAGGACCTCATCATAATGCCGCAGGTAGCGCGGCGTAATATGGAACCCTTCCAGCGTATCTGACAGTCTCTCAGGAGGCAGGTCACTCAGAAGAGTATGGAACATGCCGAGGGCATAGCCGACTTCCCGCGCATGTCCGATGTCCTGAATCGTATCAAAAGACTGCGCAGCCTCGATAAAGCTGACAGCGCGCCAGAACGCCCTTTCGGGGTCCAGCCAGTGGTCCCTGCCGTCCCGCGCCATGAGCACCCGTGGGACCTCCCATCTGCGGCCTCCCCTGATCTGCGTTTGCTGCAGCCGCATGCGGGCATGCTCTGTGGCGATACTCATATTAAGCATGACAAGCTCAGGCTGGTGAAACACCTGTGTATTGATACGCTGGAGGATAAAGTGGTTTTCCCCGGTGAGGTCCACGGTCACAAGGTAGGTGCTGTTGATGTTGCCATGTCCATATTCCCGGATATCGATGACCTTGCCTGATGAGATGAATTGTTCTGCAGCAGCAAAAATATTTTTCAGATTCTTACCTCACTTTCGGGCTTTGCTCCATTTCCAGCAATTATTGTACAATAACAGCGGACCGAAATGAGCTTTCAATATATCAGACAGATGCCGGATGTTGAAGATATCCTCGCTTCAATACCGCTTTCCGGTGAGCTCCGGAAGATCAAGGGCAGGAGAGACGGGGAGATTATCTCTATCTTCAGTGGCGAGAGCGACAAGTTCATCTTGATCATCGGACCCTGCTCCGCTGATAACGAAGACTCTGTCTGTGAATATGTTTTCCGGCTTGCTCGCCTGCAGGAAGAAGTAAGGGAAAAGCTCATACTCATACCGCGAATATACACTAACAAACCTCGGACAACAGGCGAGGGCTATAAAGGCATGGCACATCAGCCCAAGCCCTCTGAGGCCCCGAATATGGTGAAGGGACTCAAGGCGATCCGCAAGATGCACATACGGGCGATGAAGGAGTCCCATCTAACAGCTGCGGACGAGATGCTGTATCCGGGGAATTACCCTTACCTTGAAGATATCCTAAGCTATGTCGCAGTCGGCGCGCGTTCCGTTGAAAACCAGCTGCACCGCCTCACCATCAGCGGGCTCGATGTGCCTGCAGGCATGAAGAACCCTACAGGCGGAGATATCGAGGTAATGTTGAATTCCGTGCAGGCCGCCCAGATGTCTCATGTTTTTGTCTATAACGGCTGGGAGGTCAGGACCTCCGGCAATCCTCTTACTCACTGCATACTTCGCGGCGCAGTAGACCCCTACGGTACAAATATACCGAATTACCATTACGAGGACATGAAGAGGGTTTCTGAGGCCTATAAAAAACGGGCGCTCCTGTATCCGGCGATAATCGTAGACACCAATCACGCGAACTCGAACAAGAAATTCTTTGAACAGCCGAGGATAGCAAAAGAGATAATGAGAAGCCGCCGGGATTCCAAGACGCTCAGGAACAGGGTGAAAGGGCTGATGATCGAAAGTTATCTCGTCGAAGGCTCACAGAAGATATCCGAAAACGTCTACGGCAAGTCTATAACCGATCCATGCCTCGGATGGGAGGATTCAGAGCGGCTCGTCAGGGACCTGGTTGAACTGGTCTGATCTGCATTCAAACTGTCCTGCCGATGCAAGCGCCGGTTAAGGTACAAAAGGCTTATGCCGATTAGATATATTATAAGGAGTTTTTTAGTCCCTATGGCGGGACTAATTTCCCCATCCCTGTTTTGGAGAAAAAAAGAGGAGGTCCTCAATGTCTGATATCAATGGAGTGAATGTAAGGCCTTTCATCAATCAGAGTTCAAAAGATGATAAAACCGGGCTGGTACATGAAGGCAGGAACAAAGATACCTCCAAGAAAACAGTTGAGAGCGCGGCCACTCAGGTAAACCGGCTGATTATCAAGATGCATTTAAATATCAAGATCGATTCCAAAGAACACATCGGCGCCCAGGCAGGCATCAAAAAACATACTGAATCTACCGGCATTGACCTGTCAAAGCTCATTTACAACGGCAAGCCGATTACTGATCTCAGCCAGGATGAGGCGAAGGCGCTGATCAGCGAAGATGGATTTTTCGGTGTAAAGAACACTGCTCAGAGGATCTTTGACTTCGCAGTCAAGATGGCAGGGGATGACCCTGAAAGACTGCAGGCTGCTCGTGACGCAGTGCTCAAAGGATTTAAAGAGGCGGAGAATATCTTCGGCGGGACACTGCCGGATATCAGCCATGAAACAATCAACAAGGTGCTTGAATTGATCGATGAGAAGATCAGAGGCCTCGGCGGGTCTGTACTCGATGTAAAAGCATGACGGAGTAATCAAAACAATGTTAACTATCAGAGATGTACTGCAATCGAAAAGTTCCGCTGTCTGGCTGGTAGACCCCAATGATTCCGCTTATACGGCCATGGAAATCATGGCGGAGAAGAATATCGGGGTGCTGGTAGTTATTGATAAAGAGAAGGTAGTCGGCATAGTTTCGGAGAGAGATTTAGCGCGAAACATAATTTTAAAGGATCTGTCTCCGAAAAAAGTGCCTGTCAAGAAAATAATGACCAGGGACATATATTGCATTACCCCGGACAAAGCCGTTGAAGAGTGTATGAGCGTTATGACATCCGCCCACATCCGCCACATGCCTGTCTTTGATAACAAGAAGTTGATAGGGGTCATAACCTTCGGAGATATCGTAAACGCATTGCTGTTAGAACAAAAGATTAAGATCCATGACCTGGAGAGTTACTATTCCTACTGCGATGCCGGGGTCTATGATGATAGTCTTTAATTGAACCTGCTAAATCAAAGACCTTCCATCCATCCCTTCAGCAGTCATTCCAAAACAGGACAAAACCGTAGGAGCGATATCCATCAGGCCCGGCTCATTGTTGTTTGCAGCAAAGTTGGTCAATAATATCCCCGGGACAACGGAAGGGTCTATGATATGATCGCCGCTCCATTTTTTTAGATTGTCCTCCATTATCTCCACCGGGGCGCCTCCGATGGCAGTCTGCCAGGAGGCCCTGAAGCCGTCTTCAAATCCGACAATAAGGTCAGGGGAATTACCTGCCTGGCTGCCGGAATAAATGTCCCTGCTCTTATAAACATTTTTGATGGCCCGCTGCCCGTCCTTTGGATCGGTCAATTTTGTAAACTTTTCTATTATTGCATTTGAGACTGAATCCGCGCCTGAGCCGGTTTCGACAATGCCGTTTTTTTCTCTTCCCTTTATATTCAGGTAAATGCTTCCAAAGCCAAGCGAATAAGCGCTGGTTTTCTTCCAGTCCACAAACTGAAACAGACCTCCGCCGTCCTTGTCCTCTTTCGTGATTTTCTTTGTCAGCGTCATAAATCCGTTTTGCACGAGCCATGAGTTAATGTGCACGGTCCTCCTGAAGCTTGAGAACCCGTGGTCTGAAAAAACCATCAGCGCAGTGCTGTCATCCACATGTTTCATGACCTCGCCGAGGGTCCTGTCCATCTTCCTGTAATAATCATCGATAACGTGTCCGTATTTTTCAGCATACGCCTTATTATAAAGAGGGTGCGACGGGTCTTTGGTGACCCAGAAGATGTGCTGGATCCTGTCTGAGGAAAAGAAAGCAGATGCCAGCAACCCCTCTTTAAATTTATTCAACTCGTACCACAGCATCTTCTCCTGCTCTTCAACGATTTCATCGCACATGGTGATAAAGGCCTCTTCATCAGTCCTTCCTTCTTCAACGGCCTTAGTGTCTTCAGGCATGCCGAGCGTATAGAAGTGACCGACTTCATTCGCCAGCTCCTTTATATATTCATCGGGACTGGAGATAACAAACGCGGGGTCTTTCGGGTTTATCTGGACCGGCGTCATATACATCTCAAATTCCGGATTAACATCGTTTAGATAAAATTTTATGATGCCTGTCGTTGTCTTCATAAGTCCGAGTTTAAATTTCACCTCAATCCATTCGCTCCACTGTCCTTTATTTACAATGACCTTCTTGCCATCGACGTTTATCTCAATTTTTAAATTGTCCGAGAGGCTGATATTGATGTCTGTCTTTGCCGCCTCTCTTGTCGTCAGTTTCGCGACATTGGGACCGGATATAAAAGTCTTTATCGAATTGCCGTTTGCCTTGACCTTAATGACCTTTTCAGAGCCCTCTTCATTTTTTGAAACATCTTTAGTCGTATAGAATGCATATCTCCCAAGACCGCCCTTGATATCCGGAACTCCAAGGCCTGAATAAAGTTTCGCCCGGTTCTGTTTCGGCTGAAAGGTCATCGGCCACTTTAATATGGTGGATGGAATATTGTTGTCCGACGTATAGTCCCAGAAGGTATTTGCGTGCATCACCGGCAGAAACATTGCTTCTCTCTTGGCGAATACATTTTTAGGGTTCATTCTCAATATCGCCAGCTCCGGCATATAGTCCGAAATCCTTCGACCGAGGAAATCAAAGATCCCGTGATGCCCGGGATTTTTCCCAGTAGCGATTGATGCCCACGCAACCGGGCTTTGAGCGGGATTGCTTGTCGCCATCGGGGAGAAGCCGCCCAGCCGGCTGAGTTTCACAAAATTCGGCAGATGCCCCTGCTCCATAAGTGAGGCTGTTATCTTCGGGTCCAGTCCGTCCATTCCAATCAGGATGACCCTTTTATATTTTGGATTTCCGGATATCTTTACAGAATTATCTTGCATGTATATTTACTCCTTTTCATATCTTAACAGCAGCGGGCGTTGCAATGTGCCGCTGCATTATCTCCTGATCAATGCCTTCACTTTCGGGAAGGCATCTATGTTTGTATGCGGGATAAACAGTCCTGAAACGTATTCGTCCATAAAGGACTTGGAGACTGAAAGCTCGATATAGGTCATTTTTCTGGCTATGTCTTCCGCCTCTGCCCTCATCTTCCGGGAAAGTATACACAGATAAGCGCCGATGACCGATGTGTTGCCCATATATTCAAATTTGTCTCTTGGCAATTCAGGGAGAAGGCCGAGAATGATGGCCTTATCAATATCCAGGAACTTGCCGAAGCCGCCTGCGATATATATCTTGTGCACATCGTCAAACGTTAGTCCAGCTTCATTGAGCAGAGTCGAAAACCCCGCATATATCGCTGCCTTGGCCCGAATTATATTTTCGACATCAGGCTCTGTAAGGACAATGTCCTTGTCCCTGCCGTAGTGGACCACAAACTCCAGGCAGTTTTCGCCCATTCTTACCCTGTCTGATCTGTCTTTTTGCAGTTTCCCTTTCTGATTAAGTATCCCGGTAAGAAACATTTCGGCAATTGCGTCTATCATTCCTGAACCGCATATGCCGACCGGCTGGATGTCTTTTCCGATTACCTTTATCTCGACCTTAAGGGTGTCACGGTTGATCTGCACGCCTTCAATCGCCCCGTCAGTGGCCCTCATCCCGTGCTTCATACCGCTGCCTTCAAAGCAGGGGCCAGCGGAACAGGCCGCCGACATCAGCCATTCCGAGCTCCCGAGGACTATCTCCCCGTTTGTCCCGATGTCGATAAAAATGCTGATCTCATTTTTTTTATGTATCCTGGTGGCCAGCACACCCGCAACAATATCTCCTCCCACATAACTGGACACACAGGGGAACGCATATACAGGGACATTGGGATTGGTCTTTATGCCCAGCTCGCCTGCATGAGACAGGGGGAAGGTATTGGCCGTGGGAATATAGGGTTCCTCCCTTATTGCAGAAGGGTCGAGGCCCAGGAAGAAATGCGTCATGGTTGTGTTGCCTGCAACCACAATACAGTCAATGGCGTCAGTGCTTATATTATGGGTCTGGCAGAGCAAAGATATCATATTGTTTATATCGTCAGTGACCGCCCTTTTCAGATTGCCCAGTTCATTGTGATCCGTAGCATGGACTATCCTGGTTATTACGTCATCCCCGAAGCGTATCTGTGAATTATATGTAGAAGCAATGTCAACGAGGGCCCCGCTCGTAAGGTCTGTCAGATAAACAACCAGCGTTGTGGTACCAATATCAACAGCAATGCCGAATTGCGGGACCTTCTGGTTCCCCGGGAAAATATTTGTGATCTCATAGCAGTCTTCACTATGGATCGTGGCCAGTGTTATTTCCCAGCTTTTCTCCCTGACAATACGGGCAAGATGGATCATAAATCTGAAAGGGACCCTCAGGCATCCAAGACCGTTTGCGAAGAGCTCCCGTTTCAGTCTTTCAAGGTCACTGATGTTGTCATCAAGAGACGGCCGGGGAAGCTGCAGCACTATTCTCCCCGCAGGGGGATCGATGTCCGCCCCGGTTGAATACAGAAGGGCGAGGAGGTCCTTTGATTTCCCTGTATCGATCTGGCCCTCGACCGTAAGCATTGACTCCTTCGGAATGTCGATAAGCATATCTCCCGAAGGGTAGGTTTTACAGGCAAGCGCATAACCTTCTTTGATCTCTTCCTGGGAGAGCTTCATTTTCGACCGGATATCGGAGGGGCCGGACTTTATAATGATCCTGCACTTTCCGCAGGTGCCCTTTCCGCCGCAGGATGAGGTAAGGAATATGCCCGCTTTTTTCAGGGACTCCATGACTGACATGGTTGAAGCGCCTGAGATACTCTTGCCGGAAGTGAGAGTTATGTTCATTTTTTACTTATTCAATTCCCTGGCTGCATCTACTGCATGGTAAGTCAGAATAATGTCGGCGCCCGCCCGCTTTAAAGAGGTCAGGATTTCCATGACGACCTTCATTTCATCTATCCAGCCGAGCTTTGCAGCGGCCTTTACCATTGAATATTCACCGCTGACATTATAAGCGGCAACAGGCACGTCAAAAGAATCTTTTACGTCAGAAATGATGTCCATATATGACAGCGCGGGTTTCACCATGACAATGTCCGCCCCCTCTTCTATATCAAGGGCCACTTCTTTCATTGCCTCCCTCCGGTTTGCCGGGTCCATCTGATACGAACGCCTGTCACCGAAGGCAGGCGTTGATTCCGCCGCCTCCCTGAAGGGGGAATAAAATGCAGAGGCGTATTTTGCAGCGTAGCTCATTATGGGAATGTCCTCGAACCCGTTTCCGTCAAGGATGTCCCGTATGGCCATGATACGTCCGTCCATCATGTCTGAAGGGGCGACCATGTCCACGCCTGCTTTTGCATGCGACAGGGCCTCTTTTGCAAGGAGTTCGAGGGTAGGATCATTCAAAATCTTGCCGCTTTTTATTACTCCGCAGTGGCCGTGGCTCATATATTCACACATACAGACATCCGTGATGACAACGAGATCCGGGACCTTGTCTTTGATTGCCTTGATTGCTTTCTGCACTATCCCTTTGGCGTTGTATGCCTCTGTGCCTTTTTCGTCCTTGTGTTCGGGGATGCCGAAAAGTATTATCGCAGGAATGCCGAGCTTGTAGGCATGCTGTGCGTCTTTGACCGCTTCATCCACGGAGAGCTGGGCACATCCCGGCATGGACGATATTTTTTTCCTCACGCCCTTGCCGAATGTGACAAACATCGGATATATAAAATCATTCGGCGTAAGAAGGGTCTCCCGCACCATGTTTCTGATTACTTTGTTATGTCTGAGTCTTCTGGGTCTGTGTATAGGGAAGGACATTGTTTACTCCTTTTAAATTATGAAGTTAAATTAAGCGTTATTATTTTAGAAATTACAGATACCCTCCTCTAATTAACCACTCCTTTATCGTCTGAGCGATCCTTTCCGCTGCTTCCTTCATCTTTAATGCTTTATCTCTAGTATAATCCGTAGGCCAGTGAACAGGATATCGTGTTTCAATGTAGGCAGAGTTAAGAAGCTCGCATTTGTCCATCAGTGATGTGAGGGAAGGCTCTTTTATAGCGCATATCTTCAGAAGATTTATTAGATTATGCATCTTTTCAAATTCAAGATCATAAGCGACAATGAATGACTTAAGATATTTTTCAGCGGCCTGCTGGAAATGAAAGCAAATCTGTGCATAGAAGTTATTCCCTTCTGCAAGATTGACCGTTGCAAAACTGAAGTCCTCGCCAGCTTTGCTTAACCATTCTCTGACGATCTTGGGGTCAGCCATAGAGAACAATGCCTTCTTTTATAATTTTTCTTACAAAAGGATCACCGAGGGAAAGCCTTTCTTCAACTTCTTCGGGTTTGTAGACGATATAATCGATCGGCACATCCGGGGAGAGCAGTCGATATAATTCTGTTATCCGGTCTGCCCCGTAATGCGGAACGTCTTTTTTCACGATGAACAGATCAATATCGTTGATATCATCTTTTCCCCAGGCAGCAGACCCGAAGAGTATAATCTTCTCAGGTTTATACTTTTCAACAAGCAAAGCCGTGATGGAGTCAATTTCTTTTAAAAGAACCGTCTTATTCATTGATAAATGATAACATTTACTCAAATATTTTCAAAACCTTGTCCTGTTCGTGAGTGGACGGTATATAAGAATACCCGCCTGACTTTTTTGTTGCACTTCACAGGCAAGATCATAAACTGTTTTGGTTACTTACCAATACAGAAACTGCTGAAAATTTTATTCAGTATATCATCAGTAGTCGTAATGCCGATTATGTCACCGATAGCATCAAGTGCGTCTCTTAATTCTACTGACAGAAATTCAGGGGATGTTTGTTTATCAACCGTCGTAATGAACGCGCTCATTGAGTCAAGCGCTTTTTCAAGGGCATGCACATGCCTGGCGCTGGTAACAATCTCCGCGCTGCCTTCGGCGCTGCCGGACAAAACCATCTCGGCTATCCGGATTTTTAATTCATCAAGCCCGGTTTCTTTTTTGGCGGAGATGTTAACGATGTTACCCTGCGCCTGTAGGGGCACGGCGCGCCGTGCCCCTACGACCATCGCAGTATCTATCTTTTGAGGCAAGTCGCATTTGTTTATCACAATTATCGAATGCTTTGACCCGGATTTCTCAATCAACTCTTTGTCGGTCTTATGAAGCTCCTCGCTGCCGTCCAGAACAAGAATCACAAGGTCCGCGTCCTCCATTGCCATCAGGCTCCTCTTTACCCCTTCCTTTTCAGCGATGTCTTTAACGTCTCTTATCCCGGCCGTATCCATGATCCTTACCGGAATCCCTTTTATGTTTAAATATTCCTCTATAACATCCCGCGTGGTCCCCGGTACATCGGTCACGATGGCCCTGTCATGCTCAAGCAGGGCATTGAGCAGAGAGGACTTGCCCACATTCGGCCTGCCGATGATGGCCGTCTTAAGGCCCTCACGCAAGACCCTGCCATATCGTGAACTCTCTATGAGCTTTTGCAGGGCCTGATGAATATTCTCTGCCCTCTTCTTCATGTCTTTCATGGAAAGCTCTTCAATGTCTTCATCCGGAAAATCTATATAAGCCTCGACAAAGGCGGCAAGCTCTATTAATTCCTCGCGTATGGATTGGATTTTTTTGGAAAGGCCGCCCTTTAGCTGGCTGACCGCGGTCTTCCGGCTTTGCTCTGTAAGGGCATTGATAACATCTATCACGGCCTCTGCCTGCGCAAGGTCAAGCCTTCCGTTTAAAAAAGCCCTTTGCGTAAATTCACCCGGTTCCGCAAGCCGCGCGCCTGCATTTATCACGAGGTCCAGAATCCTGCGCAGCGGCACAGGCCCGCCGTGAGAGTTTATCTCGACAACGTCTTCCCTGGTATAAGTATTCGGGGCCTTCATTACGGACACCAGGACCTCGTCTATGGTTTCCTTATTTGCATGATCTGTGATATGACCGTAAAGCATACGGTGAGATGAGGTCTTTCTGATTTTTTTCTGCCTGGCGGAAAGGAATATCTTCGCAGCTATCTTTATTGCGTCTCTGCCTGAAAGCCTGACTATTCCTATGCCGCTGTGCCCCGGGGCCGTTGATATTGCGGCGATTGTGTCTTCGGTTTGCATGCATGTAGTTTACAGATAATCATGGCAGTTGTCAGGACATCTTTATTCGGGGCTGACTACCGGCAGGTCATGTTCCTTCAGCAGCCGCCTTTTTATTCGAGTAAAACTGCTGGGCAATCCCGAGGACGTTGTTGACAAGCCAGTACATAACAAGGCCTGAGGCGAACGAGAGAAACATGAATGTAAATATAATCGGCATCAGCATCATTATTTTGGCCTGGGCAGGGTCCATTGCCGACGGAGTCATTTTCTGCTGGATCACCATCGTAAGACCCATGACAATCGGGAGCACATAATAAGGGTCCTTTACTGAAAGGTCCGTTATCCATAGGATAAAGGGCGCTCCTCTTAATTCAATCGCCCTGAGAAGGACATTATACAGCGCTATAAATACCGGGATCTGCAGGAGCATCGGCAGACAGCCGCCAATCGGGTTGACCTTGTGTTTTTTGTAAAGCGCCATCGTTTCCTGCTGCATCTTTTGCGGGTCTTTTTTGTATTTCTCTTTTAACTCTGCCATCATGGGCTGTATTGTCTGCAGCTTTTTCATGGACTTCTGGCTCTTATGCATTATTGGAATAAACGGGATTCTCGTAACAATAGTCAGTAT
>JAGVNU010000124.1 GCA_020053105.1 Thermodesulfovibrionia bacterium | reverse complement strand
GTTTTCCATTTCTTCCGCCATCATTTCCCCTCCTCGCCGGTCTGAAGTGACCTTATATAAGCAATAACGGACCATATTTCTTCCTTGCTCAATACATCCCCCAAAGACGGCATTCCCCCCTTCATGGTGCGGCCTTCCTCTATCTGGCCTTCCTCGGTTCCGTTGTAGATCATCTCAAAGTAATCATCATCAGCCAGGTCTCCCGGCTGGTATAAGTAAACATTGTCAACAAGGCTCGGGCCAATATCACCCTTGAGCTCAGGGCCGTGGCATTCAAGACAGTTCTCTTCATAGATGATTTCCCCGGCATTGATAGCAGCAGCATCTCCAGCCAGCGGGTTTACCAGGTCTACGGGCTCGGTCATTGCTTTAGCAGGAGCGGCCCGTTTTTTTGCTACAGCCGTGCCAATGACCTGAACGTAAGCAACAAGGGCATCGAGGTCATTTTTGCCGGCAAGCTGGGATATGTCATCGCTTGAATAAGGAAAGCCGAGGGCATCCATATGACCTTGAACATCCTGTGGATCGAGCTTGTAATCCTTGAGCCAGCCGTATGTAGGCATATTCGACTGCGGGAAAAATTTCCTCGGGTCATCAAAATGCCTGTAGTGCCATTGGTCAGGATACTTCTTGCCTATCCTTGCAAGGTCCGGACCCGTCCTCTTTGACCCCCAGAGAAACGGACGGTCATAGGCAAACTCACCAGCCTTTGAATATTCACCGTACCTCATTACCTCTGTCCTAAGCGGCCTGACGGTCTGAGTATGGCAATTATTGCATCCCTCCCGCTGATAAATGTCTCTTCCAGCAAGCTGAAGGGCAGTATAGGGGTTCAGGTTTTCAAGCTTTGGATGCATCTGGGCCGTCAGCATGGGAATAAACATGGTGACGGCAGTGCCTATGAGAATTACGACTGCTGAAACTATCGCAAACATAATTGGTTTCTTATATAGTTCTCCGGCCATTATCTCACCCCCTTTGCAACCAGGGCGCCGCCCTTTCGCACAGTCATGTATATGTTATAGATGAAAAAAAGCATGCCGACCGTAAATATCACCCCGCCGATGGTCCTCATCTGCCAGAAAGGATAATTCTTTACCAGCCCCTCCATAAAGGTGTATTTAAGGGAGCCGTCGGGATTTACGGCCTTCCATAGCGCGCCCTGTTGTATGCCGGTAATCCACATCGTAACAGAGAAGATGAGCTGTCCGATCAGGACGAGATAGAAATGGGTATTTGCCACCTTTATGCTGTATATCTCGGTGCTATAGATTTTCGGAATGATATAGTAAATTGAAGCGGCCACCGTCATCGTGACCCACCCCATCGTGCCCATATGCACATGCCCCGGCACCCAGTCGGTGTAATGGATAAGCTGGCTGACCACCCTTAATCCCTGGGTAGGGCCCTGCACTGTCTGAAGGCCGTAGAAGGTTATGCCAAATATGAAGAACTTTGTGAGATAGTTTGTCCTCATCTTTGACCAGTCGGGAGCAACCGTATAGAACCCGTTTACAACAGACCCCCAGGACGGGGCAATCAGAAATATTGTGAACGCTATCCCCAGAGTCTGTATCCAGTCAGGCAGCGGGGTGTAGACCAGATGGTGCGCCCCTGTCCACAGGTAAGCGAATACAAGTGACCAGAAGGCGATAATGGAAAGCCTGTGGCTGAATATCGGAAGACCTGTGGACTTGGGAAGAAAATAATAAAACATGGCGAGTATGGGTGTCGTGAAGACAAAGCCGACCGCGTTATGCCCGTACCACCATTGGATATTGGCGCTGTTGACACCGGCAAACAGGGAATAAGATTTGAATAAACCAGCAGGTACGACAAGGTTGTTTACAATGTAGAGGACCGCCACAGCAATGACTGTCGCGATTATATACCAGAGTGACACGTACATCTGCTCTTCTTTCCGTTTGATTATAGTACCGAAGATATTCACGGCGAAAATGACCCAGAGGATGACAACGCCGACATCAAGCGGCCATTCAAGCTCTGCATACTCAAGGGACTGGTTCATCCCCGCAAAGAGACTTAAGGCGGCAAGCGTTATGGCCACGTTGAATAAATAGAGGTGGAACCTCGCGAGCTTTGGAAACATCAGCGGCCTCTTAGTCAACTTCATAACAATATAGTATGAGATCCCGAAGATGGCCCCTACCCCGAGGCCGAAGGCAAGGCCGTTTGTGTGTACCACCCTCAATCTCCCGAATGTAAAATAGGGCGCGATATTCCATGACGGGGCCCACATCTGGACAGAGATCCAAAGGCCTATAAGGATACCCACCACCCCCCAGAAGATAGAGGAGACAATAAAGCCCTGTACTGTTTGGTTGTCATACTGGTAATCATTCATGATTCAATCCCCTCCTTAAAAGAGATTAATAAAATATCGAGAAGCCTATACGCATTTCTTATCACGAATTCAGTCGTAATGCAATTAAATATCATATTTTTCTTGCTTTGATTTTCGAGAATGACAGTTTTGCAAAATCCCATTGTCTCAACCGGTCCTCAACGTCTTTCCGTATGTCCAGCCACACGGGATGCACGACACATGTGCTGCTGGACCCACACATCTTTTTGTCTGCGGCGCAGATATTCATTGCAACCGTGCCCTCCATTGCCTCCACCACGTCCAGCAGGCTGATGTCCGAAGACTTCCTCGCCAGCCTGAATCCTCCCTTGACCCCGCGAATGGATTCGACGATCCCTGCTTTGGCGAGTGTCTGGAGTATCTTTGCCAAAAAACTAGGGGGGATCTCCCGCTCAGCAGCAATTTCATTTACCATAACTACATCCTTGACCGTAGTCGCTAAATGAAGGACGCACCTGATTGCATAATCTGTCTTTCTGGTAATCATGATTAATTAAGACCATTTTAGTCCTGTTTTAAAAATTTGTCAAGACTCTCAAAAAAATATGACTATATCAGCGATCCAGGGAGCAGGGGATTGTATTAGCAACCTCTGTGAAATCAGGCAATTAAAGTAACCGGAAGTACGTACCGATATGACAAACAACTATTTATAAAAGGAGGAGTCATGTCATTAATGAAATGGAGCAACGAACTCAGTGTAAACATCATCGAGATAGACAACCAGCATAAAAAGCTATTAGATCTCATCAACGCCCTTCATGCGGCAATGAGCAGCGGAAAGGGGAAAGAAATTCTCGAAGATATATTTTCCGAACTCATAGAATATACAAAGACACATTTTTCATTCGAAGAAAATCTCATGGGGAAGCATAACTATTCAGACATTGCCTCTCACAAGATGGCCCACAAAAAATTGACGGAACAGGTGATGGGTTTTTATAACGAGTTCAAATCCGGCAAGATTGGACTGCCCGTTATAATCTTCAGTTTCTTAAAAGATTGGCTCATTACCCATATTTCAGGAACCGACAAAAAATATGGGCCGTTTCTGAATGCCAAGGGAGTATCCTGATCAATAATTAGTACCGGAGACCCGGCCCTATTTTTGTCCTTCAATTATCTTTTTGAGCCTGTCTTCAACCATATTCCTGATCTCTGCGAGACGTCTTTCATTCTTTGCCTCAAAACGAAGGACGAGGACAGGCTGGGTGTTCGAAGCGCGTATAAGCGCCCAGCCGTCGTTAAATTTAATCCTGATGCCGTCAATCGTAACGGACTCATATTCATCAAACGCCTTCTGTGCTTTTTCAACAATCCTGAACTTGATCTCATCAGGACAGTCAAACCTGATTTCAGGAGTTGCAATCACATCAGGGACGTCCTTCAAAAGTGCTTTAATGCTGTAGGGCTTACCCGCCTTTTTAATTATTTCCATGAGCCTGAGGCTTGCATAGACTGCATCGTCATATCCAAAATATCTGTGTTTGAAAAATATATGTCCGCTCATTTCCCCTGCAAGCAGCGCCTCTTCATTCTTCATTTTCTCCTTGATCAGCGAATGGCCTGTCTTCCACATAATCGGCACTCCTCCATGAGCGGCAATGTCGTCGTAAAGGGTCTGTGAGCATTTGACCTCACCGATGATTTTCGCGCCGGGGTTTTCTTTCAATATATCTCTTGAGAAAATTATCATGAGCTTGTCGCCCCAGATAACATTGCCCTCTTCATCTACGACCCCGATCCTGTCCGCGTCGCCGTCATAACCGATCCCGGCATGAGCTTTTTCCTTCTTCACTTTAGCGATAAGATCAGAGAGGCTCTTTTCCAGAGTTGGGTCCGGGTGATGGTTAGGGAAGTTGCCGTCGGGCTCACAATAAAGTTCAACAACGTCCGCACCGAGGGCCCTCATGATTTCCGGCGCAACAATGCCCCCGGTGCCGTTGCCGGCGTCCACGACCACTTTTATTCCCGACAGGCTGCCGAACTTGTCCTTTACATAATTAATGTATTGTCCAATTAGCGGATAAAGCTCCACTGTGCCGGTCCCTTTTCTGAAATCCTGAGCATCAATGATCTTCCTTATTTCCTGTATCGCATCTCCGAATATCGTGCCCTTCCCGACGCTCAATTTAAAGCCATTGAACTCCGGCGGGTTATGGCTCCCGGTAATCATGATCCCTCCATCGATCCGGAGCGTATAGAGCGAATAATACTGCAGCGGCGTCGGACACATTCCAAGGTCAATAACATCAATGCCGGATCCGGTCAGCCCCTTTATTAAACTGTCTCTTATGGCAGGCGAATGCAGACGGGCATCCCATCCGACACTTATCTTTGCCTTGTCCTTATTCAATGACTTGAGAAGATAAGAGGCATATCCCCTGCCGATAAGCTCAACAACATCAGGGGTCAAATCCTTTTCCCACGTTCCTCTGATATCATACTGCCTGAAAATAGCAGGGTTTATCATAATACCTCCCTTGAATTGAATTCACGTTAATTATAGTAATATACACTATTATTAAACAGCATAGACAAGCCTCCGATATCGCATGCTATAATCCAAAATATGACTAAAGAACAGTGATTACGTCAGTTCAGATAAAAATTGCGGGTATATTTTGAAGGAGAACCTGATGAAATACAAACTTAATGCCGGATTGTTTTTTCTTATCGCGTTAGTGTTCATTGCCTGTGCTCCTGAAAAGGAACGTTTAATTGCGGGAAAGTGGTCTATTACCCATACAGTGGTTGGCGGATCTCCTTCGTCATTCTGGTTTAAAAGTACCGGTACGGTGATTGCGCCATGGGAAAAAGATAACTACGCGATGCAGTCAGTAGGCACATACGATTTTATTGATGATACTCACATTAAGATCACAATGAACAAGGGATATTATCAGGGGAATGTTTATATATTTGAAATCATCAAACTGAACGATAAAGAATTACAATTGGGCGGAACGTTTGAAGTTTTGTATTTGATCAGGAGCAATGAAAAAGAATAGGTCTTTTATTTCTGCTTAATCTCAATAAGGTTGCCGGAAAAATCCCGGACAAAATAGACCGTTTTGTCTTTTGTTTTTCCGATGATCAGTTTTACCCCGGCATTCGCAGCTCTTTCTACGATTTCCTGGAAATTGTCCAGCAGGAACCCGATATGGTTAATATCAGGTACAGGAAGGGTATAGACAGGAGAAATGAAAACCTCAATTTTTATCCCCTCCCTTTCAAAGACAATCATGCCGAGATCGTCTGTGACAGAAAACAACTGCTCCGACAGACCTGCCGGCACAACAGATCTCCTCGTTAATTCAAGGCCCAGAAAATCCCTGTAAAACCGGACAGCATCCTCTTCGCTTTTATTAGTCAGACCGACATGATTTAACAGCATGGGATATAGTAACAGAAACAGCTGTCAAACATCCCTTACGTCAAGGGAAGAGAATTGTAGGGGCGTATTGCAATACGCCCCTACAACCACGCCATCTCTGACCCGGGAAACGCTGTCCCTGGTTAGCGCAGTTTATCCCCCTGCCACAGTCAAAGAGCCCCTGATTTTTTCCAGAGTTTTCTTGCCTATCCCCTCGATCTTTAATAAATCCTCCACACTGCTGAAATTGCCTTTTTCATCCCTGTAAGCGACAATGGCCTCCGCCTTCTTTTTACCTATACCGGGCAGTTTTGACAGTTCCTGGGCTGTGGCCTGATTGATGTCGACTTTTCCTTTCACATCCTGCTCTCCCGCGATTGATGCACTGCTTACAACCAAACTTAATACAAATGCGACTAACAGTGTCCTGCAAATCCCTTTCAACATTCCGCTTTTCATTTCTTCCTCCTATCCGGTTATTATTTTTATTGTTTGCTGCGATTGCCCCTTATTCACCTCCTTTATAAACGGATCAAACAAAACCAAGAGTGGAACGAGTGTATCATTTCCCCCGGCCAAAATATACTGACATTTCTGACAGGAGCCTCCTGCTTTTATCAGACTGTTGCAACGGGCATCCTGCATCCTGTATCATCTTGTAATCATGAATAACAGAGTTGTCATTTCAGGCGCAGGACTGGTATCCTCTCTCGGGCCAGGCGCCCCGGAGACGTGGGAGGCCCTGCTTGCAGGAAAATGCGGTATTCATCAAATAGACGGTTTCGATACACAGGGGTTTGACTGCGGTTCGGCTGCACAGGTCCACGGATTGGGACCTTCAGAACTTGGCATTCATCCGAGAGATTCCCGGATTATGGATAAGCATTCTTATATGCTTATGAAAAGCAGCCGTGACGCATTCAGGCAGTCCCGCCTCGACAGCGGTGACATTACACCTGAAGACATCGGATTTTTTGCAGGGATGGGGATGGTTGATTACAATATTGAGGACCTGACCCCCGCAGTCGTGCAGTCCATGGATGAAGAGGGCCTTCTCGACTATGATAAATTCTTTTCAGGCGCCTATCAACAGATCCACCCCCTGTGGCCCCTTTCCATGCTGAATAATATTAACTTCTGCCAGGTGGCCATTGATCTAGGAATAAAGGGGGATAACACGACCTTTTGTCCTCATGCCGATTCCGGGCTCCATAGCATCATAGAAGCGTACAATAGCGTCATATCTGGAAATGCAAAAGCTGTGCTTGCAGGAGGTGTTAGTGAAAAGGTTTCCCCCCTGAGTATCTCCCGTGCTTTGTGGTCCGGGACATTAAATACTTCAGGCAATAATCATGAAGTCGGATGCATCCCCTTCGGCAAGGACAGAAGAGGAACAGTTCTCGGTGAAGGCTGCGGGATCATATCTCTTGAATTGCAGTCCACTGCCGAACAAAGAGGCGTCCCCTCATTGGCAGCTGTTGCCGGTTACGGCGTTTCCTTTGAAGTCAGCGAGGACTCCCAATGTCCAACTGCCAATGCCATTTCACTCGCCATGGAACAGGCCCTTGCCAGGGCGAATATCGGGCCTTCTGACATTGATTTAATTATTGCTCATGGTGACGGCACGTATATGGGAGACAAACATGAAATGGAAGCAATCCACCATACGTTCTCAGGCTGCGTTGATAAAGTCGATGTGTTTTCTTCAAAAGGGGCGCTGGGACACATGCTTGCCGGAGCAGCGGCGGCAGATGTGATACTGGGAATTTACATCCTTCAGCATGGTATAATCCCGGCAGTTTATGGTTCTGTGCCCCAGGATGAAGGTATTAAATTCAGGCTTGTCAGTGGAAGGCCGGTCAAAGCGAGTCCCCGGAGGATACTGATAAATTCCCGGAGCTATGAAGGACAGTGCGCCTCTTTAATAATTGAAGCTGTGTAATAATAAAAACTGAATGCGATTTCTTTATTACGACAAGATAGACAGTATCGAAAAAGGCAAATCAATTGTCGGCGCCAAGACATTCACTCTCTCTGAAGAGTTCTTCAGGAAGCACTTCAAAAAGCAGGCCCTGGTTCCGGGTGTAATATATATCGAGGCCATGGCCCAGCTCCTCGGATGGCTGATCATTTATTCCCATGATTTCAAATTGTCTGCAGTCATGTCACTGGTGGAAAATGGTTCTGTAATGCCAAAGCTGAGGCCCGGATTCACTGCCGAAATACATGGGGAAATAATCTCCACCTCAAAAAGGGACTCTCTCGGCAGGGCCTGGATTACTGTGAACGGAGAAACCGTAGCTTCAATGGACCGCATTATTTACGCTCATGTGCCCAATGTAAATTCAGAAGACCTTATGAACTTATTCTATTACTACAGTGGGACCAAGGTTTAAATGATTCCCTCATTGAAAAGAGGGGTAAGGGGAGATTTTCATAATAGTGTCTATTCAATTATGAGACCCTTAAAAACAGAACGGTACATAATGCTTGTAGTAACACTGAATTGTTGCTATTATTTAACATTGTGAACGTACAGGAATTTCTTTCTAAAATTAGAAATACTGAATCGCCTTTAAAAAGACAGTTGTTGACTATAGCTCTGGTAAGCAAACTGCTCGAAGAGGAAGGGAAAAGTGTACCGGTCATTATAGGGAGGTGTGCCCTTTCATATTATTCCAGAGAAGTCTATTTTACAGCTGATATAGATCTGGCATATGCCGACCGGGAAGCCCTTGACGGAATTTTACGGTCAATTGGTTTTACAAAAGAAGGAAGGTACTGGATCAGCGATTCTCTTAAAATGGCAGTGGAAGTGCCTGCCTCCTCGTTGGCAGGGGAAGATTCCCCTCTTGAAATTGTTGAGTTTGATGATGGGCTCAACTGCAGGATAATCGGCATTGAAGACTTGATAATAGACCGTCTGAACGCCTGCAAACACTGGAAGTATGAGGTCGATTGCGAGATGGCTGAATTGCTCGTTCTAAAATATGCAGAAAAAATGGACTGGCAATACCTCGAAAGGCAGGCGGCGAAACCTGACAACAATGTCCTTGTTGAGCTTTCAACTATCAGAAAAGAGGCTGGAAAATGAAGATAAGAAAAACAAAGTTCGAAGATATATCCCCTGTTGATTTTCTTGTGTTACGGGAGAACCTCGGCATTAAGAGATACAGAAAAATGTCCGGTAGAGATCCGGAGAAGAGGAAGGTCCTTTTAAATCTTGCACTGAAAAAGATGGAAGAAAAAGAAAAGGATGACTTTATCGTTATTGGTTTCAGACGGCGTAAGGTGAATATTACATAATTGATTAAACCATCCACAAACTCCTCCTTGCCCAATATGCATGACGGCATGTCCCCTTTGGCATGATCAGATAATACCTTTGCTGTTAAAGAAAGGTGTATATTTTTTGTCGGTCCCAAGGATATGATTTGTCAACCAGTCTTTCAAAAAGGAGCTGACTTCACTGGAAAGCGCGGTCGTCCCCTTATCATACTTTTCTTTCAGCAACAGGACCTGACCGGTAAAATCATCATGTTCGCGTTTATGTTCCAGGTACCCTACATAACTGAACTGTTTCATCCTGCGCTCCTCCACTGAGAAATGGTATCTAGTGTAATTAATCAGTTCTTCGAGCACGCCGCCTAAAATGTCTTTTTTTTCTCCTGCCTGTATCCATTCATGAAGTTCATTAATCAATGAAATAAGTTTTTTGTGCTGATCATCGATTTCTTTCACATTAACACTCATTGTGTCTTCCCATGTTATAAATGACATGCCGTCCTCCTTGCGGTGAATTTTTTTTAACATAACAGATAGAAATGAAATAATTTCTTATGTTTATATGACCAGTATATCTTATTTCTGCATGAACAAACAGGGGACAGGCGGGGAATTACGAACAGTGATATATTTTTTGTATCGAGACAGGAGGTTAACTGCCCAACATTACAGATTTGCCTGCAAGAGGTTTGATATTGGGTCCCCCTGCGTGCGTCAGATTATCTGTCTTGCTGTACATGCTGTCGGAAGTTTTAAAGACACTCAGCATATGATCAAGTTCCTTCGCAAGATTTAAAAGCTTTATTGATGCATCTTTCATTTGATCTGAAGATGTGTCGGTTTCTTTTGATATGGCGGAAACCTCTTGCATACTTTCTGATATCTGGCCTGTAGAATGAGACTGTTCCTCGGCAGAGGAGGCAATCATCTCCGCCATTTCCGCGCCCTTCTCTGCAGTCTTTGAAATGGCGTTCAGCGCATCCTTTGCCTTTTCAACGAGATGCATACCTTCATCAACTTCCTTAACGACTTCCTTCATACCTGATACTGATTTTGATGTTTCAGTCTGAATGTCCCGTATCACCCGGATAATCTCCTGGGTCGAACTGCTCGTACGCTCTGCAAGCTTTCTAACCTCATCTGCAACGACCGCAAATCCCCTGCCCTGCTCGCCTGCCCGCGCCGCCTCGATGGCTGCGTTTAGAGCAAGAAGGTTTGTCTGGTCTGCAACCTCATTAATAATAGATACGATTCCGCCGATTTCTTCGACTTTATTGCCCAGACTCTCTACTTCCTTAAAGCTGTCTTTCACCCGGCCCGCGATATTCGTCATGCCGGAAGCCGTCATTTCAATAGTATGATTGCCATCGTCCACCTTACTGCTTACCTCGCGCGCGGCATCTGCGGATGTAGTTGCATTTTTGGCGACGTCATCAACGGATGAGGCTATCTGGTGAACAGCAATTGACGTTTCGGATATTTTTGATGCCTGTGCCTTGGCGTCAACGCTGACACTCTCGGCTATTGATATCAGGCTGCTCGAAGAATCTTTTATACTTTTAGAAGTTTTCGCAATACGGACCACCATATCATGGATCTTATCGCAGAAGACATTGAACGCCTTCGAAAGTTCTCCGATTTCATCAGATGAGTTTAAATTAAGCCGGACCGTCAGGTCTCCCCCTCCTTCGGCAATGTCCTGAAGGCTTGATACTACCCGTGTTAACGGCCTTATGAATCTTTCGGCAATCATTATTGCCGCAATGATACTAATTACAATAAATGCAATGGCGATCATTGTAATCCTTTGCAGCAGCACTGTTATTTCAGAAAGTACCGCATCCATCTTATTTAATGATATCGCCGCCATTTTCAAATTCCCGTCGAGGAAGTCATACCCTGAGAGGACTTTCTCCCCGGATGCATACTCCTCGATAACAAAACCGGTTTGTTTTGATATAGCGCTCTTCATGGATACCATCGTTTTTTCTGTGAAGCTTTCAGTAAGAATATTCCCCGCAGAGTCCCTTTTATCCCGTGGAGCGTATATGGGCATGCCATCCTCTGTCACTATCATGATGTGTCCGGTGGCTGCGTCATTTTTTTCCTTTGCTACTTCGACAAGATCTATTTCCTCAAAGATATTTTTCATGTCATATGATGCAACGACAAGTCCCGCCTGGGAATTCTCCTGATAAACAGGGACAGCAATATTAATAAAGTATTTGCTGCCGGACGGACTGAAATCGGGTTTTGATATCACCGCCTGATTTTTTGCTATGGAAAGAAAGCCGGCCATTGTCTTTATCCGGCCTTGATCAGAACTGGATACAACCATGCCTGATTTATTTATCAGGTCAATCTTTTGATAACCCGGGAAGTTGGCAACAAATCCGGATAAAAGATCAAATGCCTGATCATAGATATCATATTCAAGAGAGGATTTTATAGTGTCAATTGATGAAAATACGGCGAGCTCGTTTTTCTTGGAGTCAAGCATCTGATCGACCTTATAAAGAGCATTGGAGGAGATACTTTTAAGTCGGTGCCCTTCAAAATTAATAATGTCACGCCGGAGCGAATAGTAGCTGAACAGAGAGATAACAAGCACTGGAACGAACACACTCACCGCTATCGATATGACAAACTTTGTCCGTAACTTCATCACATTCTCCCTATTACATAAGCTCTTTCATAATATCGCACGCGTTCCCAAGGGTCTTTTCCAGACCTTCCTTGTCACCCTTCGCTGACATATCCTCAACTTTTTCAGCCAACCCGAATAATTCTTCCAGCTTTGCTGAATCTTTACCGTAAGATTTGGCATCTGCGACAGCCCTGTCTTTAAAATGGTGGATTTCTTCCATCTCTTCTGCCACATGCTTAAACATGCCCTTTTCGAGATACTCTTCCGCTTCATTCAGGTAAAGGTTTATTATCACAAAGACCGGCGGATGGGGGTAGTCGAAATAAGACATTATATCCACGAACAGTTCCTGGAGATTCATATATGGCTTTTCAAGTAATTCAGCATCCTTTTTTTCAAGCTGTTTTTTGAAACTCCCGATTAAAAAGCCGAACTTATGTACGAGTTTCCCATCAACCGTCCCCTTCAGATCATTGACCAGTGTTTTATAATCCGACTCTATTTTAGTTGCGATTTCTTCGGCCTCTTCCCAGTTTTCTTCCCTGAACTCCTCCTCTAGACCGTTGAACGTGTCAAACATTTCCATGAGGCCTTTGACAGGCCTGGGCTTTGCAGCGGCTGAACCCACTGCCGGCACAATCAGAAAGGCCGGAATAATCAGTAAAATTAAGATAGCCGCTTTGAGGTTTATTGTTTTCATGACTTGCACCATCCTTCTTGTTATTTATTTATACAGGTAAACGTCAGTAAACGATAGTCTTATAGTAATTGCATTAAGATTATAGTTCGTCTATGTATTTATTCGGATAAGGCAAGGTAAAACTTTAGGAGGGATGGCCCCTAATTTACCGGATTATTGATCAGCGTCAGGGACCGGAGTCATCCATTTTTTGTTTTAAGAAAATCCAAAGAACAGTTGAACTATATCAATGTTTTTTGTATCCTTTAATGACAAAATTTATCACCTGGAAACCCTATCTATATGATCAATAAACGCAGAGTTGTAATTACCGGCCTTGGAATGGCGACTTCACTGGGGCTTGACGTAGAGGAAAACTGGAGCAAAGCGCTCAGCGGAATATCCGGCATCAGAAAGCTCTCTCTCCCGAATACTGAGAAATCACCTGTGCAGGCCGTAGGTAGTGTAACCGAAGCAGACTGGAATAAAATACAGGATGAATTCAGCCGGGATGCAGCAAACGAAGGTGAGAGGAGAACTCTTTTTGCCCTCTGGGCCGCACAATCCGCACTGAAAGATGCGGAATTAATATTCAATGATACGCACACGCCTGCAGGGACACGACGCGCCGTGCATCTACGTATGAACACCAGCAACCGCTGCGGCGTTGTCATGGCCGCGGGACTTGGGATAAACAGGCTTGAGGATGTTCATCGATGGATAAATGAAAAGGGTGAATTCGACTATCTGAAATTCGGACAAGGATATAAGGAAGTTCACAGCGCATCACTAATTAAAAACAATTCCAACAGACCTGCTTCTCTTATAGCAGAGAGGTTCGGCTTAAATGGATACAATGCAACTATTACCACCGCCTGTGCCTCAGCGTCACAGGCCATTGGAACAGCCTACAGGGCTGTCAGCCGTGGAGACGCGGACATGATCGTTGCGGGCGGAGCGGATTCGATGATTAATCCCGTTGGCCTTGTGTTCTTCGTTCTGTTAAGCGCCGCCTCGATATCTACTGACGCCCCATCCGAAATATGCAGGCCCTTTGACAGGAAGAGGTCGGGACTCGTAATGGGGGAGGGAGCGGGTATAGTAATCCTTGAAGAAGAATCACACGCTGTAAAAAGAGGGGCAAAGATATACGCTGAAGTCGCGGGCTACGGCTCAACAATGGACGCTTACAAGGTTACGGCCCCGGACCCTCACGGCACAGGCGCTGAACATTCGATGCTGAATGCCTTGAAAGACGCAGATATAGGAATTGACCAGATCGACTACATCAACGCCCACGGCACCAGCACCAAGCTCAATGATACAGCGGAGACTCTGGCGATTAAGAAAGTATTTAAAGAACACGCGCTGAACATATCCATAAACTCAAGCAAGTCTTTAATAGGCCATTTACTGGCAGCATCCGGCGGGCCCGAATTCGTGTTTACCGCGCTCAGTGTCAAGAGGAACGAACTTCATCCTACCATTAATCTGAAAAATAAAGACCCGAAGTGCGACCTTGATTATGTGGCGAATGTTAAAAAGCAGAGGACCGTCCGGGCAGCTATTTCAAACTCATTCGGCTTCGGGGGCCAGAACGCATCGATTGTAGTGAAGAAGTATATATAAGGAGAACAAATGAATATAGATCTATCGAACAAAGTCGCCCTTATTACCGGCGCCTCCAGGGGGATCGGACGGGAGACCGCCATTCAGCTCGGCCAGGCCGGGGCGCGGGTGATAATCAATTACAACAGGGCAAAGGAAAAGGCAGATGAAGTGAGGGAGGCAATCACTGACTCCGGTCATGAGGCGGAGATATTCCAGGCCGATGTCTCAAAACCTGAAGAAGTGAAAGCCCTCTTCAGCTTTATCCGGGACAAATACAGGACAATCGATATCCTCGTCAACAATGCCGGGGTCATAAAAGACAACCTGCTGCTCGCAATGGAGCTTTCCGAATGGGACAAGGTGCTTGATACCAATCTCAGGGGCGCCTTTCTCTGCACTCAGCAGGCGGCTGAAATCATGATGGCCAATCATTCAGGAAAGATAATCAATATATCCTCCATAGGGGCAATCCGCGGCGGGCGCGGCCAGACCAACTATGCCTCTGCAAAAGGCGGTCTGATTTCCTTTACAACAGCCTGCGCCGTTGAACTCGCACCCAAGGGGATACAGGTAAATGCCGTGCTCCCTGGAATGATAGTTACAGACATGAGCAGCCGCGTCAGGAAAAGGGCCGGCGACAAAATCCTTGAAAGGATCCCTGCAGCAAGGTTCGGCGAGCCCGCTGATATCGCAAAGCTTGTGGTATTTCTCGCTTCAGGCAATGCGGAATACATAACCGGACAGGCCATATCCGTTGACGGGGGGATGAGTATCTCATGAAGCGCTTACAAACCGTGATAATGTATAATATCAATCTCGAAACTTTCAGCAGATTACAGAGGAGTGCGATAACAACATGCGTTACCTGTTAGTTGATCATATAACGGAATACAAACCCGGCGAGCTGATCAGGGGGATTAAGAATGTCGCCATGAGCGAGGACTTCCTTGAATTCCATTTCCCCAAAAACCCCATTATGCCCGGCGTCATGCTGCTGGAAGCATTGACTCAATTGACAGGCTGGCTGGAGGCGGCATCATCTGATTTTAAAAACTGGTTTCTGGTCAGTAAAGTGCGTAAATCAAACTTCTACGGGTTCGCGTTCCCCGGGGACCAGGTGGAGCTCGAAGTTGAAGTAATATCATCCCCTCAGGAAGGGCTCCCTGATAAAAAGGTATACAGAGGCTCCGGATTTGTAAAAGGCAAAAAAAAGATCATCGCTGAATTTGAAGGCGAGGTCATACCTCTTGAAGATATCGAAGACACGGAAGAGCAGAAAAAGTTCTTTAAGGTCCTTATCAGGGAACAGAGAAAATAAATGTCTGAACGTGAAGTCGTCATAACAGGAGTCGGACTGACCTCCCCTATCGGGAAAAACACCGGGGAAAACCGGGACAGTGTCAGTGCCATGAAGACCGGCATCATTCATGATCCCAAAGATGACCTGCCCGACTATTTACAGTACATCGGGAGGGTGCCGGAATATCTTCTGCCTGAGGACATCGCCCCGAAGCAGATCGGCCAGATGAAATTCCTTAACCGGAGCGCCATGTTCGGGTTTTGCGCTGCGAGCGAGGCGGTTTCACATGCGCGGGAAATTATTCAGGACACGGAACCCGGACGAAGGTCGCTTTACGTGGCTGCGGGTGATTTCACCAAAATCGGCTGTAACGACATTTATCCTGCCCTTAAGGACGCCACCGGCAACAAGTGGGAAACCATAGATTGTGAGAAACTCAATGCTTCAGGCTTAAATAAGGTAAATCCCTTTTTCCTGTTGGAGTCATTAAACAATAACCTGTTCAGCTTCCTGTCGGCTTACGTTGAATTTATGGGGCCGAGCACCAGCCTGGCAAGTCTGTCGCCATACGGCGGAAACGCGCTTGAGCTTGCGTACAGGGCCATCAGGCAGGACAAAGCTGATGTGGCGCTTGCCGTAGGATATGGGAGCTGGATAAATGATATCGCGCTTTATGAGCTTGAAGGGCTTGGGATACTCTCCCGGTGCAAACGCGGCAGCGGTTCCTTCAGGCCCTTTGATGTAAACAGGGACGGCTTTATAACCGGAGAAGGAGGGGCCGCCATCTTCCTTGAGTCATATGAAAATGCAAAGCAGAGGGGGGCAAATATACTGGGGAGAATCAGGGGTGTTTCAAATGCCATTGAGTTCTCACCGGGTAATAAGTTCAGCGTGCCTGAAAAGGTCTGCAAGCGGAGTGTCCTGTCAGTTTTGGAAGACGCGTCCGCCTCGGTTAGTGACCTCGCCTTTATCATTCCGCACGGCAGCGGCACACAGAAAGGCGACAGGTCGGAATTAAATTCTCTGATGGATATTTTCAATGAACAGAAAGCGGACATCCCGGTATGCGGACTCAAGCCTTATACCGGCCATATGGGAGCTGCAAGCGATATCGCGGAGATCATCACCGGCATGCATGCCGTCAGGGAAAAAACTGTCCCGGCGACCCTGAATTTTCATGCAGCGGAAAAAAGGTTCTCTGAACTGAAGATATCCGCTTCTCCCCAGCCGTGTGAGAAGGACCAGTTTCTTTCAGTCAGCTACGGGGTGGGTGGACAGTCATCAACAGTCATTATTGAGGTATGCTGAATCTGATGTATCAGTGAAAAAAAAACACAGGGAAAAAAGCAAACCCGTCAAACTCCTGGAATATTACGCTGCCTGCGTAATCGTTTCCATCGCCAGGGCCATTCCATTTTGGGGAATAAAACTCATCGGTAATATTCTCGGAGACATCCTCTTCTTCCTGGTCCCAAAACGCCGCAATGTTGCAATTGATAACCTGAGGCATGCATATTCAGGGAAAAAGGGACCCGATGAAATAAACAAGATCGCCCGCGAGAGCTGCAGGTCGTTCATCTATACGTTTCTCGAAATAGTAAAGTTCCGCTACCTTTTTACCGGTCCGAATGTCCTTCAAAAAATGAAATCATACGCAGACAATCTGGACGGACTTTTTATAAAGGCAAAGAAAATACATGATGAGTCCGGCGGCTGTATCTTTGTCACGCCGCATTTAGGCAACTGGGAAGTGCTTCCTCATGTGTGTGCTTTGGCGGGCATTCCGCTTGCAATCGTTGCCAGGCCGCTGGACAACGAATATCTTGAGAAACTCATTTTCAGCAGCCGGTCAGTAGAAGGTCAATTTATCATCCCCAAGAAAAATGCCCTGTTTGTCCTTCAGAGGACACTGCAGAAAGGCGCCTCCATAGGCATGCTGCCTGACCAGAGCACCATGAAAGGCCTGGTGATAAATTTCTTCGGACGTCCCGCAACAACAACTCCGGTCCCCGCCATCCTCGCCGTCACCTACAAAAGACCTGTGGTCGTCGTGGCCGCATGCCGTAAAGAGAGCAATAAATACGAAGGCTTTGTCAGCGAGCCCATATGGCCTGCGGAAGGATATAAGAGCGAAAAAGAAGAGATATTCCGCATCACGCAGGAGATCACCCGCAATATGGAATCCATCATCAGGAAGTACCCGGAGCAGTATCTGTGGATGCACAACCGGTGGAAGACGTATGAGGGGAAGAAGGAGATTATGTCGTAACAGTCATGTTTGAATAACCCTCCGCAATAATGATATCTTAACTGGTGTCCAAAAAAGTCATGATAAGCGCGGGCGAGACCTCCGGTGAATTGTACGGCGCGCTGTTAAGCAGGGAGATCAACAAATTATGGCCCGACGCGCTGATCTTCGGCATAGGCGGCGCACGTATGGAAGCAGCAGGGGTAAAGCTGATTGCACCTATTGCTCACGTGATAGGCATTTTCGAGGCAATCAAACATATACCACAAGGCAAAAGGACCCTGGATAAGGCAGCACAATTTATGCTCGATAAGAAGCCGGACATACTCGTATTAATCGACTATCCGGACTTCAATATAGCGCTTGCAAAGAAGGCAAAAGCTGCGGGTGTGCCGATACTTTATTATGTCAGTCCCCAGGTCTGGGCCTGGAGGGGCGGCAGGGTATATACAATCGCTGCCCTTGCGAATAAAATGGCAGTGCTGTTTCCGTTTGAAGTCGATTATTACAAGAAGACCGGCCTTCCCTGTGAATTTGTCGGACATCCGATCACTGAAACCATCAACCTTCATCAATCGAAAGAGGAACTGAAAAAAGGTTTGGGACTGGACCCCGCAAAAGGTGTAGTCACCCTGCTGCCCGGAAGCAGGCCCAATGAGATAAGCAGACATCAGGGTATCATCCGGGAGGTGGCGGAAGAAATTCATGACGAATTTTCTGAAATGCAGATAGTTGTCCCTCTGGTTTCAGGATCAAGGCTCAAGGAAGATCTGCCGGATTATGTGAGGGTATTCTACGGCCGCACCACTGAAGCGCTCGCATGCTCTGATGCCTCTGCAGTGGCGTCAGGCACCGCTACACTTGAGACGGCCCTTTTGGGAACACCACTCGTGGTCTTTTATAAGGTCTCGCCTCTCACCTACCTGCTCGGTAAATTACTGACCAGGGGCAGCAGCATCAGGTTCTTTTCTCTTGTCAATATCCTGTCCGGGGGAAAAGTGGTCCTGGAACTTCTACAGAAGGAGGCGGACGCAACGGTCATCTTCCAGGAAATTAAAAGGATGCTGACAGATATCCCTTACAGGGACCGCATGATCGGGGACCTGAATAAAATTCGTAGCATGATGGAAAACAAAAAACCCTCTGCAAGGGTCGCTTCAATCATCGGGGAAATTACGGGCTGGAGCGGGGTGTAAACCGGTTCATTTATTTGTCACGCAACATCCTGGAATTCCGGAAGAAGTCAAAAGATTTTAGAGTGAATAATGAATAAACAGAACGTAATGCAGTCATTATATAATCTCATTTCCACCATAGGAGTTCTTCTCTATCTCCCCCGCCTCCTTTTAAAGAAAGGCCCGGAAGACAGGCGTACGTTCATTAAGGAACGGCTCGGTCTGTCGGTTTATAGGAAAACGCATATATGGGTCCACGCGGTGTCCGTCGGAGAGACACTGGCCTGCATTCCATTTCTGAAAAAACTCAGAAAAGAAATTCCGGACAGGATGATAGTATTTTCTACAACAACATATACCGGACAAAAGATCGCCAGGGAAAAATTCCCCGAGGCCGACAGGATAATATACATGCCCCTTGATTCAGTCTTTTGTATAAAAAGGGTCGTCAACTCCCTCAGGCCCGATATATTTATAACAGTCGAGACCGAACTCTGGCCGGCGTTATTCAGGAGTCTGAAGGACGTCGGCTCCCGCATACTTATCCTGAACGGGAGGATTTCACAGGAGTCATTCAAGGGTTACAGCAAAATCAGGTTCCTGATGGCAGACATGCTCTCCAGCGTAGATTTTTTCTATATGCAGGGCAAGGGGGACGCGGAAAGGATCATGGCCCTCGGCGCTGACAAACACAAGGTCGGCGTTATGGGCAATTTCAAGTTTGATATTGATTTCAATGAAGAGCTGCCCTTAAACTGGCTGACCCGCATATCCGGCAAGGTCCTGCTTGCCGCAAGCACTCACGATGGAGAAGAAGATGTAATCCTCGAGGCGTTCAGCATTATCAAAAAAGAACTGAAGGGAATAAAGCTCATACTGGCGCCCAGACATCCTGAAAGGTTTAATGAAACAGCAGCGCTTATAGAGAAAAAGGGACTTTCATATATCAGGCGGTCTTCACTTAACGGCAAAGAGATTGCCGGGGACAGTGACGCGGACATCATCCTGCTTGATACACTCGGCGAGCTGTCAAGGGTATTCTCCAGGGCTTCTGTGGCATTCATCGGTGGCAGCCTTGTCCCGCGCGGAGGCCACAATGTGATGGAACCGGCCTACTGGTCCAAACCTATTATCTTCGGGCCTCATATGGAGAACTTTCCTATTGCCGGGGAATTCCTCGAAAGGTCCGCGGCAGTAGAGGTCAGGGACTCAAAAGACATCGCAAAGTCCGTGATAACATTGCTCACGAACAATAAAATAGCGGCAGAACTGGGCCGGAACGCGAGATCAATAGTCGATAAAAATACCGGCGCAGTAAATAAAGCCATCGAACTCATAAGGGGATACATTGGGGCTTCTTAGCGCGCTTTATGGAATGGGACTGTCATGCAAAAAGCATTTTTGCGGACACCCGAACAAGCTTCCTGCAAGAGTAATCAGCATCGGCAACCTGACGCTCGGTGGAACAGGCAAGACCCCTGCGGTAATCGCCGTGGCGCAGGAGGCAAAAAAGAGGGGGCATAACCCCTGCATTCTGACACGGGGCTACAGGGGCAAGGCAATAGATATCAGCTTTGTAAGCAGGGGAGAGGGGCCTCTCTTAAGTCCGCTTGAAGCAGGAGATGAGGCCTACCTTATGGCAGAGACATTAAAGAGGGTCACGATTATTAAGGGCAAAGACAGGTTCAAGGCGGGCATTGCCGCATTTGACAATGCCCAGCTCGCTATTGTAAATCTGCAGGGCCCTACCCTCTTTATCCTCGATGACGGCTTCCAGCACTGGAAACTTCACAGGGACGTTGACGTTCTGCTCGTTGACGCGACAAACCCCTTTGGGAACGGAAGGCTGTTTCCTGAAGGCATCATGAGAGAACCCTTCAGAGCAATGAAACGGGCGCATGTCATAGTCATAACTAAGGCCGATATGGCCGCCCAGGGCGTAATCACTGAGGTGACCCGAAAGATAAAACAGTATAATCAGGAAGCCCCGATTTTCACTGCATCACACAAACCAGCCGGACTGATAAACGCTTCAGGAAAATCAAGAGGACTCGATACACTCCGGGGCAATGAAATATATGTCTTCTCAGGGATAGCAAACCCGTCATACTTTCATGCTACTTTAACATCAGCCGGCGCCAGGATAGTAAGGTCCATGAATTTCAGGGACCATTATATTTACAGCCGGAAAGATCTGGATAAAATAAAATCCGAAGCTGCGGGACTGGACATCGTCACCACTGAGAAAGACCTTGTAAAGCTCAGGGAACTGGATCTGCCGGACAATTTATCAGCTCTGAAAATCGGGTTTTCCATAGACAATGATTTTTACGATTATATCTTCAGGAGGGTCCAATGATAAAAAGTATCAATGTCAAAACAAGATCGCGAACTGAGTTTGTAAATATAACGCCAGAGGTGCAGGCCATTGTAACGGAATCAGGAATCAACAGCGGGGTATGCCATATTTACGTCCCTCATACGACCGCGGGAGTAACAATAAATGAAGGCGCGGACCCCTCAGTCGTCACGGATATTGTTTCATCCCTTAACAGGCTCATTCCACACAAAGCAAATTACCTTCATATGGAAGGAAACTCCGACGCTCATATAAAAACCTCCCTTGTAGGTTCTTCCGAATCTGTAATCATTGATAAGGGGAGGCTTCTTCTCGGCACATGGCAGGCAATATTCTTCTGTGAGTTCGACGGGGCGCGGAATAGACAGGTTAATGTGAAGGTGATGGGAGAATAGACGCCGGAATCACCATCCGCGGCCCAAGCCCTTACCTGAATTCCAAGGTGCGAATTTCAGAAGTAACAGCATCCCCGGAACAGCGATCAGAACGCAGCTGATAAAGAAGTTTTCCCAGCCAATATACTTAGCAAGATACCCGGTAGGCGCAGAAGCTATGACTCTCGGCACCCCCATCAGGCTGGTCAGGAGAGCGTATTGAGTGGCAGTAAATTTTTTATTAGTAATACTTGCCATAAAAGCCGAATAGGCAGCTGTGCCCATACCGCCGCTGAGGTTCTCAAAGCCGATGACAGCAGACAGTGCAGGAATACTGTGCCCAATACGGGCCAGAACGGCAAATCCGGCGGTTGATATGGCCTGCAAAACACCAAAGACCCAGAGAGACCGGTTTATCCCAAGCTTCAGCATGAGCAGCCCCCCGAGTATACTTCCGATAATTGTCGCCCAGAATCCGAACAGCTTTACCACCGCGCCGATCTCAGTCTTTGAAAAACCTATATCAAGGTAAAAGGGAGTGGTCATCGCGCTCGCCATGGTATCACCGATTTTATAGAGCAGGATAAATACTAGCATCCATATGGCCCCCTGCCGGCTGAAGTATTCAACGAGTGGATCGACAACAGCCTCTCTCATATTTTTCGGCGTGCCCATCGCAGCGTCCGGCTCGGGAGTAAGCAGGGTTGTTAATACACCGGGCAGCATACACGCCGCCATTATTAAATAGACCATTGAGAAGGGCATGTGGTCCGCCATGATAAGTCCGCCCCCGGAGGCCAGGAGCATCCCCACGCGGTAGCCGTTCACATAAAGAGAAGATCCCAATCCAAGCTCACCGTCGGTAAGGTCTTCCCTGCGATAAGCATCAACTACTATGTCCTGTGAGGCGCTGAAAAATGTCACGAGAAACGCTGCAAAGGCAACCATCCAGGGACTCTTTCCCGGACTGGTCATGCCTAGACCGGCAATCGATAAAATCAATGCTATCTGGGCAATCAGGAGCCAGCCCCTTCTGCGTCCAAGGAAAGGAAGTGTGAAACGGTCAAGAAAGGGCGCCCAGATAAATTTCACGGTATACGGAAGGCCGACGAGAGCCATCATTCCGATTACCGCCAGGTCCACGCCCTCTTCCTTCATCCATGCCTGCAGTACTGAAATGGTCAAAAGCAGGGGAAGTCCGCATGCAAAGCCCATGATAAATGAGACAAGCATCTTGCGGCTGAAAATTGCCTTAAGCATTTTCATATTTATTTTTATGTTGGTTGTAGGGGCATGGGGACCCCGCCCTTACTTCGGTCTAAGCACAACAATACCGGGCTTGGCCCTTAAGTATTTTCTCAAATCCGCATCCATCACCCTCCTGTGCTTTTGCAATGATGAGGCGTGCCTCAATTTGAACCTGTCGTGCTCCCTGATAATAATACCGGCATGTGATACATCCAGTCCTTCTGTTTTTGAATACATCCCGACATAATCACCTGTACTCAGATTGTCAAACACATCATCATCAAGCGCGTCTGAATGGATATAGGCAAACTCCCGCTCTATGACCGGAATACCGGGGAGAAAATATGTTCCGTCGTCTGTCCTGTTTAACCGTTTGACCACCTTCTGGCTATTGCCGTAACTGATTTTCTCTGTTACGTCTTCGACCCTATCAGAATTAAATTCCAGCCAATCGGTAAAGAAATGGTTCCTGTTTTCATAGGCAATCCTTCCAGCCTGATATCTCACCTTCCTGAGGTTCTCCCTGAATCCGGCAAATGAATCTGAAACTCTCATCGCCTCGATGTAATCAAGAAAGGTGAAGCAGTCAACAGCCTCAAGATTGATGACAAATATCTCCGGGTTGTTTGCAGCTCCGATTAATGTCGATTCTTTATACATTGTTTTGAGGAAGTGTCCTGAAAGAAATGCTATTCGATTGCCGGGACCGCTTATTCCGGAGGCTTCTTTTAGTAAAAGGCCCAAGCCCTCTTCCGTCCATTTGCCTAAATTTATCTGTTCTTTCATGATCACGCTATTTTAACATTAATAAAATATCATATTGGGCAGGGGCAACAAATATTATTTGCCCCCTCCGCGCTTTTACATGATCTTTTATCTGGAGCAGGCAATGGGTTATACTTAACTTACAATATTACCAATTCGAATAAATAATACGTAATGAAGATAAGAAGTCAGTGGAGGGTAAATTTAAAAAGTCATATCGATACCTTAGAAGCGGCCCTGACCGTGCATAACAGTTTTAAATGCAGAGCAGTAATAATAATTGGCTGATGATGTTATTCAATATCTTATCGAATTGTGAATTTTTAAATTTACCCTCCACCGACTTTGCCTGCAATCACTGGGACAGGGCTTGTTATGAATGATAATGATAAATCAAAAGAACAGCTTATAAAAGAGCTGGAAAACATGCGGCAGCTTGTTGCCGATATGGAAAATGAATATTCCCGATCGGACGAGTTGATCTTTCAGTCAGTATACAGTTGGGAGGACACCTTCAATAATATTACCGACATGATCACGGTCCACGACAAAGACTTCAACATCATTCACGCCAACAAGGCGGCGGAAAAAATACTCGGACTGCCATTCCTGGAAACCAAAACCGCAAAATGTTATCTCCATTACCATGGAGAAAGCTCCCCTCCCAAAGGCTGCCCAAGCTGCGAGTGCGTAAAATCCGAGAAGCCGGTTGCCTTTGAAACGTACGAGCCCCATTTAAATAAATTCCTTGAGATAAGGGCCATGCCCCAGTTTGACGGCAGCAATCAGCTCATAGGCGTAATCCATATAGTCAGGGACATCACCGACCGCAAGCAGATGGAAGAGGAGATAACGTCTCTCAAGAAACACCTTCTAACCGGGGAGCTGGAGAATGAGGCGCTCTTCTCGTCGATCATTACGAAAAGTAAAAAGATGAGGGCCATCTTCCAGTATATCGAGGCAGTGGCTAAATCACAAAAACCGGTATTTATAACCGGTGAAACCGGCGTAGGCAAAGAGCTGGTTGCAAGGTCGGTGCATCTTGCAAGCGGGTTGAAAGGTGAATATATTGCCGTTAATGTGGCCGGGCTGGATGATACGATGTTCTCGGACACACTGTTCGGTCATAAAAAGGGGGCGTTTACCGGAGCGGACAAGGACAGGGAAGGGCTGATTGTGCGCGCCTCCGGAGGCACCCTGTTGCTGGATGAGATAGGAGACCTGAGCAAATCATCACAGGTAAAGTTACTGCGTCTGCTGGAGGAGAGGATATACTACCCCCTCGGCTCCGACACACTGGAGAAAAGCAATGCGCGGATTATCGCATGTTCTAACCAGGACATCCAGGACCAGATAGAAAAAGGGACTTTCCGCAATGATTTATATTACCGGCTGTGCGCGCACCATATTCACATTCCTCCACTGCGCGAGCGTCTTCAGGACATCCCATTGCTGCTTGATCATTTTATTAATGAATCATCAATCACCATGAACAAGAAACCGCCTGTGCTTTCTCCTGAACTTATCACCCTGCTTTCAAACTATCATTTCCCGGGAAATGTCCGTGAGCTTCAGGCCATGGTCCACGACGCAGTCGCGCAGCATAAGGTTGGGAAACTTTCCCTTGACAGTTTTAAGGGATTCATAAAACAAAGGCGGCCGCTAACGCAAACTGAATCCCTGCCTGAGGATGAAAACTCATTTTCATTAAAAAGGATATTCGGGCATTTCCCGACCTTAAAGGAAATGGAAGAACATATAATAACCGAGGCCATGAAATGCTGTGATGACAACCAGGGAAGCGCAGCGTCCCTTCTTGGTATTACACGGCAGGCGCTCAATCAGCGGCTGAAGAAAAAGATCAAACCCTCGGAATAGCGCGAGGTCTTTCACAATATTCCCCGGGGCTGCAACCTTTCTTTCAACAGCAATAATTATTGCACGCAAAAAAATGTATCCTTAAAGGGCCTTAGCCCTTTCCCCCTTGATTCCCGTAAAGAAATATTGCATAAAAACAATACAGGGCCTTCAGTCATATTCCGTTGATTTTCCTGTAGAAAATGCTCATTAAAAGAATTGGCATCTGACTTGCTTTATATCCAATCAATTCTAACTCTCTAAAAAAAACTTGACCGGCTTAAAGACTGACTGCTGATAGCTTATAGCTGACCGTTTAACGCTAAAGCTTACAGCTAAACAATTAGAAAGGAGGATGTATATGAAAGAGACCAAGCAAATCAAAAACAGTTCCCTGAGCGTCATGAAGGCGGATGTAACTGATACGGAGATTGATGCCTTCGTATTCTACGCCCGCAATGACCTGAAACTCGGTTCCGGGTTCGGGAACGCAATCGCGCTCAGGGGAGGTCCCTCAATCCGCAAGGAACTCGAAAATCTCGGGCCCTTGAAAGTCACGGAGGTCGTAGTCACGACAGCGGGCAATATGAAAGCCAAACATATCATTCATGCATGCGGCCCTAAATTCCAGGAAGAAAATATCGAACAGAAACTGAAGACCACTATTATCAATGTGCTGAAGGCCGCAGAGGCAAGCGGCATAGAA
This sequence comes from Thermodesulfovibrionia bacterium, assembly GCA_020053105.1. GTDB lineage: Bacteria > Nitrospirota > Thermodesulfovibrionia > UBA6902 > UBA6902 > UBA6902. The sequence goes on along the minus strand of JAGVNU010000124.1, from coordinate 20,828 downwards.
AGCATCGCGTTCCCTCCGATGGGTGCGGGGTTTTACGGGGTCCCCATTGATGTCAGCGCGAAAATCACCATTGAAACAATAGCCGAATATTTGAACAAAGGATCAGAGATCAAAGATGTCGTTGTATGCGCAAACGACACCAGAGAGTACAAGGCAATGGAGCCGAAACTTAGAGACGTCCTGAAAAAGGCAGCTTAAGATCAGAAAGGAGACACTATGAGTAACTTATTACATTTTTCCGAACATACTTTGCAGGAAGTTGCCCTTGTATTGATGGCAACCGTATATTTTCTCAGGATCAGATGGTTTCTGAAATGGCCGCTTGGAAAGGAGCGCCAGCCAGCCACCGGACTGGGAGACACCAATCCGAAAAAAGGGGAGAGGTATTCGCTCGGGCTTATCGCCAAGCCATGGGCAATGGAGAGCACCCGCTCAAAGCCCTTTATGTACGCCCAGTTTGTCGTGTTCCATTTAGGGGTAATCGCTTCGATCTCACTATCTTTCATCATCCCGTACGGGCCGGGACTTTTGAAGTCTGCGGCGTTTGTTTCAGTCATTCAGGTCCTGGTTGGAGCGGCATTTATTGTGGGAGTCATGCGCATAATCCGCAGGATATCAAACCCGTATATCCGTGCAATAAGTTCCCCTGACGATCATTTCTCCCTCATTCTTCTGACATCCTGGTTTGCATTCGCGTTTCTGGCAGCTCCGAATGATATTTCCGGTGGGGAAGGCACTATGCTCACCTATTTTCTCCTGACGGCGTTTTTCCTTATGTATGTCCCTTTCAGCAAGATATCACATTACCTGTATTACCCTTTTACCAGGACATACCTGGGAAGGCATTTCGGACGCAGGGGCGTTTTTCCGCTCAGAAGAAAACCTGCATATCAGGTGAGTAAATAAATAACATAAAACTCTAAAGAAAAAAACTGATAGCCAAAAAATAAAGGAGGCTTACATGAGCAGCACAAAAAATGAAAGATCATATAAAGCTCAGAAAGTAATAGACAGGATGGGCCAGAAACTTAACCGCCAGATGGTGGGATCACTGGCAGCATGCGTACATTGCGGGATGTGCACCGATTCGTGCCACTATGTCCTTGCAAACCCTGGAGACCCGACCTTTGCTCCGGCATACAAGGCGGACAAAATCAGAAAACTCTTTAAGCACCATTACGACTGGACCGGAAAGGTATTTCCCAAATGGGTGAAGGCCGGCAGTGTCTATACCGATGAGGAACTGCATGAACTGAAGGACATCGTGTTCGGGAAATGCACAAACTGCCGCAGATGCACAGTCAATTGCCCGATGGGCGTGGACCTTGCCACATTCAACCGTATGGCTCGGGGGCTTCTATGTTACGTAGGGATAATGCCGGAGGGCGTTGAATACGTTGCAAAGGAACAGTGGGAAATCGGAAACCAGATGGGCGTCCTGAAAGAAGACTACATCGAGACCATCCAATGGCAGGAAGAGGAGCTTCAGTCTGAGATGGAGGACCCGACCGCAAAGATACCGATTGACAAGCCGGACTCAAACATTGTCTATGTTATCAATCCCCGTGAAATCAAGCATGACCCGAGGTCCATACTGGACGCTGCAAAGATCTTCTACGCGGCGGGAGAAGACTACACCATGCCGAGTGAAGGATGGGACATGACGAATTTCGGACTGTTTAATGGAGATGATGAACTCGGAGGAGCGGTCGCCGGACGTGTATATGACAAGGTTGATGAGCTGCGGGGAAAGAAACTTGTAATTTCCGAGTGCGGCCATGGTTACAGATCAACCCGGTGTGAAGGGCCGAACTGGGCAAAAAAAGATATAACGTTTGATGCAGAAAGCTCTGTCATCACCATGCTGAGTTACATCAAACAGGGAAAAATAAAAGTCGACAAGTCGAAAAATCCCGGCAGCTATACTTTCCACGATTCCTGTAACAACGCGAGGAGCTGCGGTCTGACCGAAGAGCCCCGTGAACTGCTCAGCCTTGTAGTGGAGAACTTCCAGGAAATGTACCCGAACCGCGCTGAAAACTTCTGCTGCACAGGCGGCGGCGGCGCCATGTCCATGGCGGAATACAGGCCAAGCCGTCTTAAATCAGCCAAGATCAAGGCAGACCAGCTTTCAGCTACCAGAGCGAAAACAGTGGTTACATCCTGCCACAACTGTGTAGACGGTCTGACTGATCTCATCGGTCATTACAAGCTTGGAATGGACGTAACGCAGCTCGTAAACCTCGTTGCAAATGCGCTTGTCGTTGATGGCATTGTTGAAGAGAACAAGAAAAAGTATGCGGAAAAGGAGGAAGTGTCTTCCGGCGCATCACAGTAAAGAAAGCTGCCGTGACAATGCAACATTTTAACCAACTTAAAAAAGAGGACAAAATGGAAACAACTGATATAAAAGCAGACAGCAAAGGAACATTCCATTGCGAGGACTTCTTAAATGACATTGACTTCTGGTCAATCGATATCGCTGAAATACTGGCAAAAGACAATAAAATAGCTGACGGCCTCACAGCGGACCACTGGAAGGTCATCATGTATGTAAGAGAGCACTATCTTAAATATGAAAGAGGGCCGGAGATAGTCAAGGTTGTTAAAGACTGCGATATTTCTTTCAAGGAATTGTGCAATCTCTTTCCCTGCGGCCTTGTAAGAGGGGCTTATAAGGTAGCTGGGCTTCCCAGGCCTCCAGGATGTATATAAAATGAGTTCGGGATTAACCTGTCCCGACCTCCCAAAGAGGGAGGGGAGAACAATGTATTTTCCCCTCCCTCCTCCCACTTTCACAGGCACTAGACATCAGGAGCGGAGACAAATTATAATATTGCGGACGTTTACCTCAATATTTACTGCATGGATACAGCAGCTGACTGCCCGAAACTGCTTTTTTTATTTAATTTAAAATGACGGCATTCATAGCACGATAGCACGAGGTATCTTTGCCGCCAAAGAACTGTTTTGCCTCTCTGGTGAGAAACAATTATTTTTAACTTAAGGAGGTCTTGCTGAATGAGCGAAGAAGAACAGACAATGCTGTCGGAGTCGTTAAAGGGATACAAGGAAAAAATCAATCCCGAAATAAAAGCGACTCTGACATGGGACAGGGATCTGATTTTTAACGGAAGGACCCAGGAGGGGTATGAAATTGATTTTGACGCGCATGTCCAGTGGGGATGCAAACCTACAGACTCCCTGCTTCTGAGCATCGCAGGTTGTATGGGAATAGACACGGTAATGTTTTTACAGAAAATGAAGGTGGAATTATCAAACTTCAGGATGGACATCATGGCCGAGAGGAACCCCACACCTCCTCAGTACTTTAAGGCTGTAGAAGTAGTCCTGCATATTGCAGGCAGAAACCTCAGTCATAAAAAGGTCGACCGCGCAGTAGCGCTGTCGCATGAGAAGTACTGTTCCGTCTATAATTCCCTGAGAGAAGACATGGACATGAAAGTACGTTATGTGCTTGAGCAGTCAGAGCCGGAAGAAGGATTTGCGGCATAGCAGGAAAAACTCTGTGTTAAGATATCATCGTGAAAATAATCGATGTCCATACCCACGGAATTGGCGGCTTTGATACCAGGACAACATCAGAAGCGCATATTCTTAAGATAGCCGAGAGACATGGCAGCCTCGGAATTTCTGAAATTGTCCCCACTGTGTATCCTTCCTCAATAGAGACAATGCGTGAAAACATGCACGCTATTAAAAAGGCCATGGTGCAGCAAACCTGCCGGGCCGAGCAACCGCCCGCCCTCACAAGCCAAAACCCGGAAGCAACAATCATAGGCATTCATCTTGAAGGGCCGTTTCTGAATCCTTCCAGATGCGGGGCACTCGATCCCGGTTCATTCATTAAACCGACTGAACACAATCTTAGACAGCTTCTAGATGGCTTCGAAGATGCAATAAAAATAATAACCGTCGCGCCTGAACTGGAAGGAGCTGTTAACATCATTAAAGAAATCTCCCGCCGGGGCATCATTATAAGCATGGGACATTCCGATGCTTCGTATGCAGAAGCAGAGACCGGTTTCCATGCAGGCGCCCGCGGCATAACTCATATCTTCGACGCAATGAAGGGGATACACCACAGGGAGCCGGGGCTTGCAGGATTCGGGCTCGTTAATCAGGACATTTATATAGAGGTCATTGCAGACCCGTTCCATCTCGACAGAAAGATAATTGATTTAATTTTTTCAGTCAAGAATCCTGAGAAAATAATCATTATCTCAGATTCCGTAAAGGACACGAACATGACCCTTACGTCGCATGGAATACGAAATGAAGACAACAGTCTCCTCGGAGGTTCCATGACAATAAATGAATCAGCGGAACAGTTGATTCAAACAGGACTGAAAAGCACCTTTGTTTTAAAAGCCATATCCGAAAACCCCCAAGAATACTTACGCCCCGTTTATGATAGTGCGCCACGGCGTTAGTACTAATTCCAAACTGTTCATTGCCATTTTGCGCAGACATACTGATATGAAATTCTTATAAGTACTAATTCAAACTTGACTTATAGAATTTTTTACTATATATAAATATCAGGCGTTTTTCTTTTTCAAGAAAACGGACTATATAATTTACATCAGTAAATACGAACGTTTTTAAATTTATTAAATAATTAAATTATGAAAAAAAGATCCGTAGAAAGAATACCCGCAAATCTGCAAGCGGAATTTTTCTGGAGTGATAAGATAATCTCCGGACATATTGTGGATCTGTCAGAAAATGGATTCCTCATCAAGACAAACTCTTGCCCAGCCATAAAGGCAAAATTTGATCTTAATATAACCCTTCAGAGCAATGTATTGCAGGTCCCTGTTAAAGTCCGCAGGATATTAAAGACTGATAACAGCTATGATTCTATAGGAGTCGAAATATTGAATCCACCCAAAGAGTATCTTGAATATGTTGATGCGCTCAGGTGGGAACGGATCAAGGGTGTTAAAACAAACGGGCAAATAATAAAGTTGTATGTCTGCAAGGTGTGTCATCACATTGCGTTTGACCACGCCCCTGTAAATTGCCCCATTTGCAGCTCAACAATTGAGAGCTTTGAAAAGGCCCCTGAAGCTATAAAAAAACCGGACAACTTCTCCGAACTTTCGGAATTCGAAAAGAAACATATCCCGGTAATTAAAATCCTGAAGGAAAATGGACATGTCAATGCGAACGTAACAGTTGGTGAGATAGATCATGAGATGAATATTGACGATCATATTTCACACATCGATTTTTATTACAATGCAGCCTTTATTAATAAAAAATGTATTTCAAGACTAAGCTTTAATTGCGAGAAAATGCATCCTTCAGCTACCGTCCGCTTCGATAATGCTACACAGGGAGTACTGACAGTTATCAGCAATTGCAGTGCCCACGGAAACTGGCTGGCCAAAGTCACTCTCTAAAATGATCCCCTTGCTGTTTCCCCTAAATTAAATTTGACTCACCGTTAATTATTTCCCAGCACTTTCTCTTTCGGCTTTTATTAAATTTCATATTGCATCTGCAGATAAGGCATGATAGTATTTTTATAAGGAGGACTTTAACCATGGAAATACCTCTGCAGATTACGAATCGCAACCTTAAGTTAAGTGATGCCTTAGAAGCGGAAATCCGGAAGCGGGCGGAAAAACTGGATAAATTCTACGACCGCATTACAAGATGCAAAGTTGTCGTGGATTCACCTCCTCGTCATAGCCATCAGGGCAAGAGGTACAATGTCCAGATTGTAATGACCGTGCCGGGAGCTGAACTGGTCGTAAAGCGGAACCCTCATGAAGACCTTTATGTAGCCATCAGAGACAGTTTCGATGCAGCCCGGAGACAACTTGAAGACTATGCCAAGCGCCAGCGGGGTGATATAAAGCAGCATGAGGAAGCGCCTGTTGCACTAATAAGCGCCCTCTTCACCGATAAAGGCTATGGCTTTATAACTACAGCAGACAACGGTGAAATTTATTTCCACAAAAACAGTGTTCTTAACAGCGAGTTTAATAATCTTGAGGTGGGAATGAAGGTGCGTTATTCAGAAGGGAAAGGCGAGAAAGGTCCTCAGGCCAGTACAGTCACCGTGATCTGAAAAAATGCCATGTTACAAGCGGGTAAGCGGGTGCTCCCTCCTCCGCTTGCGTGGTCATCAGGTATCATCTCTTGCAAACGCAAGGTGTATTACATTTTCACTCTGTCTGAGATATTAACATCGAAGATTCGTTAAGCCCCCATATGCAATCCAGCTTAATATAACATGAGAGAATAGACTGCCAATTGATTGACAGGGATGTGTAATCTTACCACTTACTCACTATAAATTTGTCCCTGTCCTCTTTTCCTTCCAACTGACACAGTCACCGCCTCAAATTTTCTCATGACTAATTTAGCTTATTTTACTTACCATTATCTGCCTGTTCTTGCTTCTGTCAAACATTATAAGGGTCTAACGTTTAAATGACTTAGTACGTAGGCATGGTAATTGCTTTTTCATAAATAACAGATTAAAATTTTTTTATGAAAGGAGACGTGAACATCCTCAAACAGTTGAGGGACTAACGAAAGGAGATTTATATGTTAGAACTTGAAACAAAACATGAACAATGCACTATTTGCAAACATGAATATACGTCAATCAATACTGAAGTAATGCCGGGCATCAAAATTTATGTTTGTGAGACCTGCCTGGAAGCCGCGAAATATCACTTCATATGGGTTTGTATGAGCTGTGGTCAGGTATACCTCAGGCCCAAAAAACTTGTTATTGAAAGGGTGAAGGATGTTGAGCTGAAAAGAGCTTATATGCTCTGCGAAGACAAGCAGATAATTCAGGGGATTGATATGTGTATCGCTTGCGATCCCGAAGGTATCGTAAATTATATGGATGCACAAAAAACAGCCACCTGCTGAACGCTAAGACAATTATTGTCTGCAATGCCAATAATTGTCACTTATTGAAAATCGAAAGCTGTTTATCGAAAGTATAAAGGTCGTTTCAGATCCAGTGGTTGCAGAAGTGTACAACGGAATAATGTGTGATGCATAATGAAATATCTCTAATCTCCATCACGCATCACACATTCTTTGATTTCCGTTTAATCCCCTTCAAATTCCGTCAAACAATAAACCTTATATCCTCTGTCCTTTAACTTCTTCTCTCCCCCGACATCCGGGAGATTAACGATAAAGGCCATTTCTGTAACCTCTCCGCCAAGCTTTTCAATTAATGCAGCCGCTGCTGCTGCCGTACCACCTGTAGCGAGCAGATCATCAACAACAAGCACCTTCATGCCCTTTGCTATCGCGTCCTTGTGAATCTCCACAGTATCTGTGCCATACTCAAGCTCATATTCATGACGTTCGACAGCTGCGGGAAGCTTGCCCACTTTTCTGATAGGCACAAAACCTTTACCAAGTGTATAGGAAAGCGCTCCTCCTATAATAAAACCCCTTGCTTCAATTCCAACTATAAGATCAAAATCAACCTTGGAATTGATATATCTCTGTGTCAAATTATCAATGACCAGCCTGAACCCCACCGGGTCCTTGATAAGGGTGGTTATGTCCCTGAACATGATTCCTTTTTTAGGATGATCAGGAATGGTCCTGATTTTGGATTTGATCGGCATTTTATTCCTCCTTTATTTTATGTTAGTCACTGGCTGACAATGTCCGAAATAAAAAATGAAAAGTTGAATCTACACAATATCCCTTCTACTTCTTATTTCCCGCTTATTACTTGAATAACTCAGCGATGGTCTGTGGACAAAAAGGATTATTTAACACAGATATCATTATACTCTTTGATCTCCGGGATGACTTTACGGAATAAGTTGATCACATTGTCTGCATTTTTCCTCATGACTTTTACGATCATCTCCCAGGTAACTGGCTCCTCTTCCTCATGCCAGCAATCATAGTCCGTAGACATGGCTATCGCAGCATAGTGCATCTTTTTCTCTCTGGCCAGAACGACTTCAGGGACAGTGCTCATATTGATAACATCAGCGTTCCAGCTCCTGAACATGTGGCTTTCGGCTTTTGTGGAAAAACGCGGGCCTTCTATTGTAATGACCGTCTTGTTTTTGTGAAAAGGCATCTTCATTTTTTCCGCTGATAGCGAAAGCGTATCTATAAGGTCCTGGCAAAAGGGCTCGGCCATTGCAGTATGCACTACCACATCTTCATCAAAGAAAGTCGTTTCCCTCTTTCTTGTATGATCAATAAACTGGTGGGGAAACACCAGATGCCCGGGCGCTATTTCCTGACGCAGGGAACCCACTGCCGTAGAGGCAATTATATGGGTGCATCCCTGTTCTTTCAAAGCCCATATATTGGCCCTGAAATTTACTTTACTCGGATATATCGAATGGTCTTTCCCATGCCTTGCAATTATGACCACATCAACCCCTTCAATGGAGCCGCATGTGAGAACAGAAGTCGGCGAACCGTATGGGGTTTTAATAGAGAACTCTTTTGCATCTTTTAAAATGTCAGGATTATCAAGCCCGGAACCGCCGATTATGCCTACTTTAATCATAAGTATCTCCTCGCATTATTAAATTGGTAAGAAACTTTCAAGGGAAACTTCAAAATAATACAGACGTTCAATTATAGATTTTATCCCGACTATTATTCAATTATCAGAGTTCAGTGTAGATAGTTAAATATACCTGGGTTTCACCGTCTTCAGTAACTCCGCGCGCTATACCCACGGCAGGAGTTATTTTTAATTTATAACCCAGCACCATGTCCATCCGTGTTTCTGCACCGATACCTGCTGAAAAATCCTTCACACGAAATCCTTTATTGTAACCCCACACATTCCCCGCGTCAGCAAATGCAGCTAGGTGCACCCTGTCCCAGAAAAAAGGCTTGGTGCCCCAGCCTCTGAAAATGTATGTTATCGGGAACCTGTATTCCAGCGTGCCTTTTATTACGTGTCTGCCTGTCTCAAAACCAGGAGCAAACCCCCTGATTGAATATACATTAAAGTCAGAAGGGGTCCCGCCTATCTGATACGCCTGCTGTGCAATAAGGTCGCCGTCAGACCAGGCCCCTTTCAGGTTGAGATAAAGTACATGATGCTTTTTCAAACCAATGTACTCATTGTAGTCAATCGAACATTCATTCTGGTCCAGGCCGTTGCCCGGGTCCTCAAGATATTTCCTGTAAATTACTGCTACGTTTCTGCCCTCTTCCCTGCTTATTGAGTATGGATATCTCAATGCGTCCCCGTAGCCCAGTCCCAGGAATACATTATCTCTCCTGCCTTCATATACTTGAAGACCATCAACCGTCCTGTCCTTAATACTCGTAAGGTGCCTCAGCTTTTTATAATTATATCCGGCAATGAGACTCAATTTTGATTCAACGGTACTGTAAAGAGGAACACTGAGTCCTGCGGTGAGACCTCTCTGTCTTTCATAGTAATCGTCATCATCGGCGAAAAATTCCGAATAGCCGACCGGAACAGAATATGCTCTGAGAAAAAATGTGGGATACCACCTGTCATAGACATAATCGATATCATAATATCCCCGGCCGCTGACCCCCAATCCGCCCTGTATAACATAAGTATGATACCCGAGGACGTCCTGCCCTGCGGTGAAGGCCCCGAATACGGCTCCGTCATCATCAAAGGTAAGGGTGGGCAGCCAGAATTTCGGAGTTAAGGTCTTTAGAGGACAATACGATTTCTTGGCAGGTATTTCTTCGGGAAGAGCTTCTTCTTTTTCATCCCTGGCATTTTCGGTCGTTTGTTGAATAACCGGACGCTGCCACGACGGCGCTATCTCCGGACTTAATAGCATTGAGGACCATTGCCGGGGCTCATATGGCATTTCCGCAATATAAAACCCTTTAGAACTGTAACCGGAGAAGAAGATTTTTTTATTGGGCGCGGACAACTCGGGCTGGAATGCGCCCCCCAGCATATGTGTGATCTGATAAGTCTCCTTATCGGCAAGGGAATATGCAAAGAGGTTATAGACGCCCGTTCTCTCTGATGAATAAATAATAAACTTGCCGTCAGGAGACCATACAGGATAGATATTGTCATAGTCCGTAACAAGTAATGTATCAATGGTCTTTGAGTCCGTATTGAGTAACTCAACAGACGTCTGTCCTGAATTATTGTGTCTTGAAAATACAATAAACCGTCCATCCGGCGACCATCTCGGAGATGACAGGGCAGCGTCCTGAAGGTCGGTAATGACCTCGATCTTTGCAGATTCATTTTCAAGAACAGCAATATTCTGCTTCCCGGTCCCGGTCTTCACAAAGACTAATTTTTTCCCGTCAGATGATGCATCAACATCCTTTGCCCTTATATTTTTTGTAATCCTTCCCAGCGAACGGTCGTCAAGATTATATGAATAAATATCCTGGTACAAGTTATAGCTGTTTTTCATTTCAGCCTGTGTGAAATAGAGTTTCCTGCTGTCAGGGGACCAGGAAAGGCTGTGGTCCGAAGGGAACCTTCTCACTGTCGAAATCTCTTCAACTGTACTGGAATCAAGGATTACAATTTCTTCATGAGAGTGGGGATCACGCCTGTTCACCGCAAGATACTTTCCGTCGGGCGAGATGCGGGGATTGGTTATATTCTCCCCGCTGATGGGAAGTTTTTGATATTGAGTAACAGGTTGCGTATTAAGCAATTTGATCTTGCCGTACTGTTCTGTCTTGAGTGCGCTTATCATGTCCCTGTACAGCTCCGCATAATTAAGTCCCGTCGATCTCTCAGGAGGTGTGCTTATAAAGAAAGGGAACCTCCCCGAATGCGCCTCATTGAGCTCGCCAAGAGTTTTCTTGCTTTTTATCCCGGCAATATACTTCTCAAGCAGCATGCCGTAAATATACGGCACATTCCCTGCCGGCCAGTCAGGGACGTCTCCGTTGAGCTGGTCAATACGCGGTAATCCGTCTTCGAGGACCGCCATTCTGAAAATCATTTCAACATAGGAGCTCCGTCCCCTTCCTGAGGAACTCATGTCCGTTTCTGCCCACGTGGCAATCCCCTCAAGCCACCAGTCCGGCATAAATACATTCGGCGGGGCGGTCGCCAGAAACAATATAACTGACAACGGGTCATATCCCGGCAGGGTCTTTCCAAAGATGCGTCTCATGACTGTCGAATAACCGTTTACAGGATCCATGACGAGTATATGAGAATATTCATGCAGCAAAACAAGTTCAAGCCAGCTGTCGTATTCTCCTATGGTCATATCAGGGAGTGGAGGGACTACAAAAACATACATTGCATTATACGGCAGTACCGTTGCCATGCCGTTGGCAAAGTCCATATTATCAAGCAGGACAATCTGGGTCCTTTCCTTTGGAGACCACCGAAAGGTGAAAGATAATTTATCATGCATATTTTCGGAATATAAGGCCGCTTTATTGGCAATCTCATCGAGTCCCTGGTGAAAATGAATCACAAAATGTTCCGTCTCTATCGATGAAAACTTAAAGGACGGATCAATCGCTGCAGAATACAACGGAATAGGTTTCAGCAAAAACATTCCGGCAAGTAATAATGATACGATCAAGATGCAGCACAGGTGCGATGTCTTTTTCATAGTAACCTCATCGTATAAATTGGCAATATTATTCCGGGATAATTACCAGAATAAAAAAACGGGTGCTCTAATATAAAATATTTGACCGAAAATGTTAAGAATAAAAAAGTTGAATGCATAACATGCTGCCCCAGGCCCATAAATTATCCTGTCAATACCATGAGTAACTTGTTATAATTATATAAAAGAGATTCCGGTAATAATCAAAAATGTTAAGTTACGAGATGGAAAAAAGACATTCCAAAAGGATACCAGTTCGTTTAGAGGCATTCATATTAACAGATGAAAAGACTTATATGGGATATATAGAGAACATCTCAGAAGATGGTTTTGAATATGTGGTCCACTCTTCTATTAAGACCCCTGTGGATTTTCATTATGAGAAAACAGTTGAAATCTATTTTCAGATACCTTCAGGTGAAGCTGTCAATATGTTTTGTACAGTCAAATGGCTCTCAAAAAACTCGTCTGCTGATAAGCCATTAACAATAGGCATAAAAATAACAGAACCCTCTGCAAAATTCAAAGGCCTGATTCAGGCCCTTGATATCGTCAGTATCAACTGACCCTCACTTCTTTCCACCGACCGTAACTGAACCTGGCGGTCATGAAAACACCCTGGAAAAACATCGAGATGATCATTGCCAGCCATACGCCATACGCTTCGTATCCTGCAACAACTGCAAGGAAATAAGCGAGGGGCAAGCGAATTATCCATAGCGTACTCACAATGACGAACATGGCCCCTTTTGTGTCGCCCGCACCCATGAGACAACCTCCAAGAATTACGCTGATCGCCATAAACGGCTCTGACAGCATCGTGATCCTGATATACCGGACAGTCTCGGCAAGAACTTGCGGGTCTTTGGCTACAGGAGAGGAAATGGACCCGGCCCATATGAAGACAGGCAGTGCCACAAGACTGACGAACGCGACCCCTGAGAGTGATATCTTCCAGCCGATCTTTTCCGCCCTCTCAGGCGCTCCTGCCCCGAGGTTCTGTCCTGTCAGCACCGATGCCGCCATATTGAGGGCGAACACCGGGAGATAGATGAATGCCTCGATCCTCAGTCCGTTGGTAAGGGCCGCCATAGCGGTAATGCCACCTTCCTCAAGATGACTGAGGATATTGTAAAGGACTATGTTTCCCGCATTCCATGATATTTGTATGAGGGCCGCCGGCCAGCTAAGACTGACTATACGTCTTACCAGATCAGCCGATACCCGACGCATGCCGGAAAAAATGCCATTCCATATACTACGTCTGAACAGAACAAAGCATATGACCGTGCCTGCTGACATCGCCAATGCGGTTGCAAGGGCGATACCCCTGTATCCCAGGCCGGGGAAGGAAAATACGCCGAAGACCAGGAGGAAATTCAATACGATATTTATAAGGCTGATAACAGACATCGCCAGCAGGCTGAGCTTCACCTCCCCGCCGGCGCGGAAGATGGCATTGGAGAGAATCACAATATAATTAGGCGCAAGGGCAAAGACGAAGATCACAAAAAAGTCTAACGCGATGTGCCGGATATCTTCGGAAAACCCGGCGAGAGATATGATCAGGTCCTGAAAGACAAAACCGGTGGCTGTTAGCGCAACGGCGCACCAAACCGCAAATAGCAGTGACTGTCTTGCCGTAGAAAGAGCATCCTCAAACCTGCCGGCGCCGACCGCCCTTGAAAGCATCGCCACTGTGCCTATGCTGATTGCATTTGCCACGATAATGATAAAAAAATAAAGCTGGCTTACATATCCGACAATGGCCTGTATCTCAGGCCCGAGGAACCCAGCCACATAAATGTCGGTAAGGCCCACGAGGAAGTTGAAGAACATAACAAGGAGCATGGGCCACGACATATGCCATATGTTCGCCCATGTGCTCCCGGTGGTGAAACTGACCGCACTGCTTTTTTCCGTCAATGAGACCTCCGATATCTATCGTTTCAATCATTATATATCCCAATGCAGTCTAATCACAGCAGAATTTTATTGATGCGGCTTCTTCGCATACCCTATTCTCTTTAACGCCTCTTCAATATCTTCAAGTATCGCCGTATCGTCTATAGTAGAGGGCATGGTGAACTCCTTCCCGTTTGCTATCTTGCGCATCGTTCCCCTGAGTATTTTTCCCGAACGGGTCTTCGGAAGCCTCGCTACTACGCAGGCTTCTTTGAAATTGGCTATCGGGCCGATTTCTTCACGTATTAATTTGACAAGGTCCTGTTTGATCTCTGCTTCCTGCCTTTGTGCTCCGGACTTCAGAACCACGAGACAGATCGGGACCTGGCCCTTCAGGGCATCTTCAACGCCGAATACTGCGCACTCTGCAACGTCCGGATGCGTGGCAACGATTTCCTCCATTTCTCCGGTTGAAAGCCTGTGCCCGGCCACATTAATGACATCGTCAACCCGACCCATGATGAAGACGTATCCGTCTTCATCCTTATAACCGCTGTCACTCGTAAAATAATAGTCCGGAAGTACATTCACATACGATTCCAGGTACCTGTCATCAGCCTGCCAGAGAGTAGGCAGTGTCCCAGGCGGCAAGGGAAGTTTTATGGCAACCAGGCCCTCCACATTCGGACCCAGGACTTTCCCGTTTGCTTCAAGGACCTGGACGTCATAACCAGGGACCGGTTTTGTGGAAGACCCCGGCCTGACAGGAAATGCTTCTATCCCCATGCAGTTTGCCGTAATCGGCCAGCCCGTCTCTGTCTGCCACCAGTGGTCTATGACCGGCCTGTTCAGCAGCCTGCTGGCCCAGTGGTATGTATCCGGATCAAGCCTCTCGCCTGCAAGGAAGAGGTACCTGAAACCGGACAAATCATACTTCTTGATATATTCACCAAGAGGGTCGTCTCTCTTTATTGCCCGGAAAGCAGTCGGAGCGGTAAAAAGAGTTTTCACGCCATGTTCTGAAATGACCCTCCAGAACGCCCCCGGATCAGGCGTGCCTACAGGTTTCCCTTCATACATGACTGTGGTGCAGCCCGTCATTAAAGGACCGTATACAATATAGGAATGTCCAACGACCCATCCGACGTCAGAAGCGGACCAGTATACATCCCCGGGTTTCACATCATAAACATGTTCCATACTCCATCTCAGGGCGACCGCATGACCCCCGTTGTCCCTCACTATCCCCTTTGGTTTGCCGGTCGTTCCGGATGTATAGAGTATATAAAGCGGGTCCGTGGCCTTAACAGGAACACAGTCGGCTGCTTCGGCCTTTGCCATTAATTCTTCCCAGTCATAGTCACGGCCTTCCAGCAATTGGGCCTTTGCAAAGGGCCTCTGAAGAACAATACATTTCTCCGGTTTATGAGCAGCGAGTTCTATTGCTTTATTTATAAGGGGAGAATACTCAATGATCTTTTTGACCTCGATCGCGCCGGATGCAGTAACAATGACCCTGGGCTTTGCGTCATCTATCCTGATGGCAAGCTCATGCGGGGCGAACCCTCCAAACACGACCGAATGAACAGCCCCCAGACGCGCGCATGCAAGCATCGCAATAGCAGCCTGCGGAACCATGGGCATGTATATAATTACAGTATCGCCCTTTGAAACGCCAAAACCCTTCAATACTCCGGCAAACCTTGACACATGATCCTTCAGCTCGCTGTATGTAAATTTGCGTATCTGGTTTGTTACCGGGCTGTCGTAAATGACGGCAACCTGACCGCCCCTGCCGTTTTCAACATGCCGGTCAACCGCGTTATAACAGGTATTCATTTCACCGCCGGTAAACCACCGGTAAAAAGGCTTTCTGGAATCGTCCAGCACCCGGTCCCATTTTTTATACCAGTCAATATTCTCTGCGGCCTCCCCCCAAAAACCTGCCGGGTCCGTAATGCTTCTCCGGAAAATATCTTCATACTTCCCCATGATGCGCCTCCTTTAACTGACTCAATATGAAAACGTGAACAGCTTCATTCCAGTAACTATCTTGAGAGTAAGGGCATAATACCTGAACACTCATTACCCTCAGAGAACAAGATAAGCAGGATGAGGGTTTTATTTTATCATCTGCTAGCAGGATTTTCTATGGCTTGTGATTTATTGAGAATGACTACAGCTGATTTCTGTAATTGTAAAATGCAAAAAAAAACCCCGGCATGATACCGGGGTCTTTTTTTTGCGAGGTCAGTCGATCGAGATCTTTTTGTGCTTTCTCTCGGATTCTTTCAGCATCGGGATCTTCAGTTCGAGTATGCCGTCCTCGTAATGGGCTTTGATCTTCTCAGTGTCAAGGTCGCCGGGCAGTTCAAATCTGCGATAGAACGAGCCGAATACACGCTCATGTCTGAAGTAGCTTTCCGTTTCGGTCTTCTCTTCTTTCCTCTTTTCACCGGAGATCGTCAGCACATTCTCAGTAAGCTCAACCTTGATGTCTTCTTTCTTGATACCGGGCAGGTCGGCCTTCATTACCATTTCATTGCCTTCCTCGTAGATATCAACTGTCGGTGAAATCTCATACATATCCGTGCGCAGGTCAGTCCATCTAAACGGACTCAGCATCGAAAACGGTCTCTTCCAGGCATCTTCGAACCACTGCTCAAGATCATATAGCGGAGTCACTTCTCTCGGTCTTTCCCTCTTTACCAGTTCTTTCAATCCTCTTACCGCCATAATTCCACCTCCTTTCATTCGGAGGAACTTCTTCTGTCCTCCTAATCACATTCTAACTCCGTTTATATCACAATGCAAGCGATATTTTTCTTTAATTTACCGATAGTTGCACGATCTAAAATCCCATACCAAATCAGGCCGGCACAATGGCTTGAATTATCGATATTATTATTCATCGGCATACCACTGCCCTGTTAATTCATCACTAAAATAGGATATGATGATTTTATCAGTATGCAAAATTTTAATAGCCAATATCCGGAGAGGTTCAGATGAACAACAACACTTCAGTCCAGGAACTCCATCACGATATTTTCGGCTCAGTCCTGGACAAGAGCGAAATGACCCCTTACCTGTTATTGAAGACAGACAATTATGAAAAGGCACTCAGACAGGCGTCCAAAATGATGGGTAACCGCGGATTTGATATGTTAGGGAATAATGACCTGCCTGAAAGTGAAAAAATCAGGGCACAAAATTATGTAGAGCAGGTGTACAAGTATTGCCTGAATTCCATGCTCCCTTTTTTAAAGGACCATCTGCACATGCTCTCAGACCTGAACTCAGGTAATTACGCGCGTTACCGTGACTGCATGCAAGCCATCGGAGACATTGAATCCGTATTGCACAATAATGAATTCCGGGAAATAATCCGCGAAGACCCGCGCAACCTCTTCCTCCTGGCTTCATCAAGAAAGTACCCTCATGTCTTTTATGGTTATAAAGGGAAGGACCTCCAGGTACCGGCCCATTGGCAGCAGACCGCCTGTTCGATTCTTAAAATGGCCCATCTGATTAAATCGATTGAAGAGGACAGTCAGGATGTCAACGACTATGCCCAGCTCGGATTTTTCCTTGAGATACAGGGACAGAACCTGGATGACTTGTACAATTACGACTGGCTTAACCCGAGGCATCTTCCGGAAAGTGAGGCCGCGAAAAGGGCATTTGTAAAGATATCCACTTTCTTCCATAAGCTGCAGGAGTCGGTCAGGTTTGACAGGGGGAAAAACTGCATCGTGTTCAACAGCGGTGATGGCGTTGAAGTTGATATTGTGGAAATAAAGTCCAGGTTAAAGAGCCCGGAAAGCATGTTCACCAAACTGGGAAAAAACGTGGAAGGGGAAGCCCAGGACATCAGGGACATCCTTGCCATAACGTTTATATTAAAAAGCAAGGACGATACATTAAAACTCTTCCATGCCTTACAGAAGCGGGGAGTCATTCTGCAGGAAAACACCCTATCTTCCTCCATCACGCAGACCCTCTTCGATAATCCGGAAAGCATGAAAGAAGCGGTGCGTATCCTGATGATCAGTCTCTTCCGAAGTGACGGTACGAATGACATGCCTGAGGAACAGGACCTGATGGACCATGCGAATAATTTTTACAGGGCGCTGAGTATCAATACCGCAAAAAACCCGCACTCATCACTGGGGCATAAAAAGTTCCAGTGCAAAATAAATTTTTGCGTACCCATCCATCGGAAGGCAGGGACAAACGAGATCATTGTCCCGGGGACCACTGCATATGCAAAGAGACATCAGACCGACAAGAAAACCGAACAGCATACCCTCGCCCTGGAGCTTCGCATAACCGATCAGGAGAGCTGGCGCATATCAGAGCATCATGGGGACTCGCATCATGACGCCTATAAATTCCGGCAGCTGGTTGCCGTGATGAACAGGGTGTTCAAAAGCGCTTTTTATTTGCCGGAAGAGAGCTTTGCTCAATTAAGAGACGACCAGAAAAAACTCTTTCCTTAAACCTTCCCTCTGTAATGGATTCAGCTTTGCAATGCTGTTTCCGCGTCTTCTATATAATCACGCAAAAACTGTTCTTCGGTTTCGTCCCAGAAGAGGTTCATCCCTGTCTCCTCTTTCAACCTGATTAGTTCCTGAGCCAGAATCAGTAAAAGGTCCTCTGCCGATGCCCATTTAATCTGAGAATCCCTGTAATTTTCGTATGCCGCTCTGTCCTCAGTTCGGTTCATATCATATTCTCCTTTCCATGGCTTAAATATAGCCTCCATATGTGAAGAAAATATGAAGTATGCTTTATAAGCTTGCAGTGGGAATAGCCCTGCGGGTGATCATCATAAACCGACACTGAAGCCGAGAAGGACACGCATGTCGGTTTCATTTTGATCGCCGTTTAAATTCTGAGCAATCGGAAAACCCGCAGAGAGATAAGCTGCCCAATTGTTGCTCCACGAAAGCCTCATGCCCGGAGATAAAAAAATGACCGTCCCCCCGCTGTTTTCATCTTTTTCGCCGTCTGTTTCCTGCTTCTGTTTCCACTCTCCGTTGGCCTCAATTATCAGATCCAGGACAACAGGCCTGGATAATGCCGTATAAGAGACGGCAAGGTCATAATTAAACAGATCTCCCAGATTCGTTTTTTGGGTCCCTTCGGTCGCAAAGGTGTAAAGCGCATCGGCGTCCAGTGACAGCGCCTTGAAGCGTTTTGTTGCGGCTATGCCCGCCATAGGCGCCCAGGCCCCGCTGCCGGGCTGGAATTCCGTCTCAAAAGGTTCGCTGTCTATATCTCCCACACTTGTCCTGCCGGTAGGCATTCTCAGCCCGAGGACAAGGGATGATTCAACGTCAGGGTCATTCAATTTTATAAAACGGTACTGGCCGAATACCGTAAGATCGCCTATGCCTTCTGAATCGCCGTGAACATGGACCTCCTCCGGCTCATCACTATGCGACTCTCTTATATTGTTCAGGATGATATATGGAATCTTTAGACTCACGGTCAAATCACTGGTCAATCCATAACCCATGCTGAAAATAGTGTGATGGATGGAATCAACACTGTGGACGTCCGACCCGCTTTCAGCGATTTCCATTAGCTCGTCGTCTGAGTAAGCATCAAGATCAATGAACTCCGTCTGCAATGCCAGCGCCCACATGCCTGGCTGCAGTGGTGAAGCGGAAATAGTTCTTAATGGCCCGGTTTTTCCCAGCCCGGCACCTCCTGTCGGATGATGCGCCGCTGCGTTTGAGCTCAAAAGGAAAATTGAAACCATGACGATAACTATATCTGTTTTTTTCAACATACCGCCTCCTTTGATACGTCACATTATTTTCATAATATCATGTTGAAGAATTAAGTCAACCGTAGAAAACGCTAGAATTGCTCTATTATCAATAAATGACCTTAACCAGAAACAAGGCATGAGGAGGGGCCGTAAAGCCGGCCTCTGAACGTTTTTCCTTTTTAAACATTTCTTCAACTTCTGAAACAGAAAGCTCCCCTAAACCAACCTGAATAATCGTCCCGGTGATTACTCTGACCATTCTATGAAGAAAACCATCTCCCGAAAAATCGAGGGTGATTTCATTTTCTTTTTTAAGAATCTCAATCTTTGAGAGAGTCCTCACGGTCGATTTGTTCTTGGACTTCAGGGCCGTAAAACTCCGAAAATCTTTGGTCCCGATAAACAGCTCCGCAGCCTGTTTCATTTCATCAACATCCAGAGGATTTCTTATGTGATAATAATAGCCCCTGTTGAAAATATTTTTTTTGAAAGGATGGTTCCATATCCGGTATAAATACTTTTTCCCTTTTCCATTCAGCCTTGAATGGAAACGTTCAGGCATTTCCCGGATGTCCAGGAGATTAATATCATCCGGAAGGTACTTATGAAGATAGTCCTCTATTTCTGAAAGCCCCATTTGACTTTTTGTATGAAAATTTGCAACTTGTCCCAGGGCATGAACTCCTTTATCAGTACGGCCTGCCCCATGAATCTCGATTTTTTCTCCTGTCATCAGCTGCAGCACATGCTCAATTCTTCCCTGGACCGTGTTTTTAGTATTCGTCTGGCGCTGCCATCCGTTATAACGGCTGCCATCGTATTCCAAAACAAGTTTAATGTTCCCCATAATATTCTTCCACCCGGTTATCAGGTATTTAATGGCACTGACATCAGAAATGCGATGTTAGTCAGACAGACCCCGACTTCCCCATAGTTTAATATCAATAATAACTTACACTATTATCAATCTTTTGAAAAGCGCGGATTTCAAATAAACAGTTACCTTTTTTAACCTCTACTGCATGCAAACGTCAAACTGTATTTTGCCTGAACACAGATAATTAATCCTGACAAAATTGTCTGACATAATTGTTTCATCTTCTACAGCATTGAAGCCCGACCTTGAATACGTTTCCTTTAATTCCAACGCATTACACACTGGCACATAATCTGCTCTTAGGAAAAGTAATTATGTCAGACACGTTGAAAGACAAAATACAGGACATGGAAAGAACAGCGATCCTGAACGCCCTTGAAGAATGTGGCTGGGTACGGGCCAGGGCGGCAAGGAGACTTGGAATTACAGAGCGCATGATCGGTTACAAGATAACAAAATACGGGATAAGGAAGGAGGCCATTGAAGAGTAGGGGCGGGGTCGTCACGCCCGTTAGGAATAATCGCCGGCATCAGTCTGCGAAACGAAAATTTGGAGGTGTATGATGAAAGGTTTAAGGACAGTTGCTTTAATGATTCTATTGACGTTAGGTTTTTCATTCGGCGCATTTGCCGAACAGGCGGAAGATAAAGAGACGCACAAGGTTGAAGC
>JAGVNU010000045.1 GCA_020053105.1 Thermodesulfovibrionia bacterium | reverse complement strand
ATATCGGCCATATGGCTACTATGGGCACAGGGAACGAGTATATTATCCCCCCCCGCCGGTCGTCTTTGTACCTCCTCCACCGCCGGGCATCAGTATCTTTTTTCCCCCGTTCTTTTTTCCAGGGGATTAAGGAGATTGCTTTGCGTCAACTGCCCAGTGTTCAAGCTGAGTTGATCTGGGCGGCTGTCGTGGATTCTACTGGAGGAGGCGCCGTTGAGCAATCATTAAGAAAGGAGGAGAAAGTAAGTCATATCAGACAGAGATTTAATTGCGGAGTCAACTGCGGTTAATATTGCAGCATTCAACTCGAATTTCATAAAGGAGGAGTACCATGAAATCCAGCACGAAGGACAAAGTGAAAGGCACGTTTCATGAAGCAAAAGGCAAGGTCAAGGAAATGGCCGGGGAAATAACCGATAATCCCAAGTTGGAGGCCCAAGGCAAAGTCGAAAAGATAGCCGGCAAAGCCCGGAAAAAGATCGGCCAGTTCAAAAAGGTTTTTGGAAAGTAGGATAGAAGTATAGTTTGAGGAATTAAATATCAGCTTATCTCATGGCAACGCCCGCAGGGGAAGTCTGGTAGACTGCTTGCCGTCATGGTGTGCCTGTTTCAATATTCTGAATTTGATGAGACGCAGGGACATGGGACGAATGTCAAAGGTTAAATAAGAGGGGAGGCCACAGAATGTTTGAAGATATCGTAGAGACAGTGCGTGAACCTCTTATTGTGCTGGATCCGGACCTGAGGGTCCTTTCAGCAAACCGCAGCTTCTATAAATCATTCAGGGTAACACCTGAGGAAACTATAGGGAACCTGATCTATGACCTCGGGAACCGGCAGTGGGACATTCCCGGGCTTCGGAAGCTGCTTGAGGAGATTCTTCCCGAAAACAACAAGTTTGATGACTATGAAGTTGAACATATTTTTTCAGGCGTCGGGCGCAAAATAATGCTTCTCAATGCCCGCCGTATCATCCACCAGGAAAAAGGCCCCCAGCAGATCCTCCTTGCCATTGAAGACGTTACTGAACGTAAACGGATAGAAGCTGAATTAAAGGATTATGAGGAACGCTTCAGACGGCAGTTCGAAACCTCTAAAGACGGCCTTTTACTGGTCGATAAACAAACCTGGGATATAGTTAACGCTAATCCGGCCATCATGAAGATGTTAGGGCATTCCAGTGAGGAGTTCATTGGAAAGCAGCTTAAAAACGTCGGTCTGCTGAAAGATGTACAAGATTTGAAAGAGACTTACCGGGAATTGATCCAGAGCGGGTTTATCAATTACGAAAATGTGATTGCAGAAACCAAATATGGGCAGCTTATTGATGTTGATATACATCTGGTCGACAGGGCGAGGTTCATTCAATGTAACGTGCGTGACATCAGTGAACTCAAGAAACTCTCAACACAACTGCTCCATTCCCAAAAGATGGAGGCCATAGGCCATCTTGTCGGAGGAATTGCGCACGATTTCAACAATATCCTGACGGCAATAATCGGCTATGGGAGCCTTCTGCATAACAAGATTGCAGCGGTTGACCCATTGAATGAATGCGTCGAACAGATACTCGCTGCGTCCTATAGAGCGGCCAGTCTGACGCACAGCCTTCTTGCCTACAGCACGAAACAGGTGATGGCAATGACGCCGGCAGATATCAACAAAATCGTTTTTGGCATACAGAAGATATTGGACAGGCTCATTGGTGAGGACATTGAATTCAAAGTACATATGGCTTCAGAGGAACTGATTGCGAACGTTGACATAGGCCAGATAGAACAGGTTTTGCTGAATCTCGCAACGAACGCCCGGGACGCAATGCCTAATGGAGGGGCGTTGACCATAAGTACGGAGCACGTGCAAATAGACAGCAGCTCTATACAGGCCAATGGTCACGGAGAAGCCGGCCATTATGCCGTTCTTTCATTTGCCGACACGGGAGTCGGCATGGATGAAAAGACAATAGAGCATATTTTCGAGCCATTTTTTACTACAAAAGAGGTCGGAAAAGGTACAGGGCTTGGCCTTGCAATGGTCTATGGTATCATCAAACAACATAAAGGTTTCATCAATGTTGACAGCAGACCTGGAGAGGGTGCGGCCTTTAAGATATATTTGCCCTTGACGCTGACAAAAGAGGAACTTTTCAAAAAGACAGAATTGACTCCCGTCCCCTCCGGGAATGAAACAATTCTTTTAGCAGAAGACGATCATGCTATCAGGGAAGTTTCAAGAATAGCTCTTGAGAGCTATGGCTACAAAGTTCTGGAAGCAATCAATGGCGAAGACGCCATAAGTGTATTTACGGAAAACAATGCAGGCATAAAGCTTATTGTCACTGATATGATAATGCCGAAAATGCTAGGCAATGAACTATACGAAAAAGCAAAGATGATAAAGCCGGGCATAAAATGCCTTTTTATGAGCGGGTACAGTGACGACATAATACAAAAGAGGGGGATTCTTAAAGAGGGCATTAATTTTATTTCCAAGCCCTTCAGCCCGTATGATCTTTTAAGAAAGGTCAGAGAGGTGCTGGACAGTTGAAATGATACGGCACAATGCGCCCACACTGAAACCTTCAAGACAGCAATCTGCTATAATGATGTCACAGCATGAACACCGGCTACCCAGGCGGGATAGTCTGACACCACCATCCTTATTGCAATTCTATTAAATGAGCAGGGGCGTATTGCACCATGCGCTCCTGCTTCTCATAAGGAGACCTCTAACTTGAAGATAAGCAGCAGAAGTGTTCTTGAAAACCTGTCCCGTTTGAAAGAGAGCCTCAGCGGAAACAGCATAATAAAAGAGTACGCCGGCAGCGGGCCGCCGCTTCGGGCTGAGTTATTCAGCGCCAGTCAGATGGAGCAGCATGGCAAGGTTCTCGCAGGCTCACATAAATTGGCCCCGGACCATGCCCCGGAGCAACTCCTGACACGGCTGGCTGAGAATGAAGGCATCCTGCTTAATGTCCGCCACCTGATTGCAGAGGCGGTCAAGGCGGACCGAACGATTACTCCAGCGGGGGAATGGCTGCTTGACAACTTCTATCTGATCGAAGAGCAGGTCCGCACGGCCAGAAGGCATTTGCCAAAGGGTTACAGCCGGCAACTGCCCCGGCTGCTGAATGGCCCCTCAGCCGGCCTTCCGCGCGTATATGACATTGCATTGGAGACGATTTCACACGGCGATGGGCGGGTGGACCCGGAGAGTCTCAGCAGTTTTGTAGCGGCCTATCAGACAGTCACTGTCCTGAATCTGGGCGAATTGTGGGCAATACCCATCATGCTGCGTCTGGCTCTGATTGAGAATCTCCGGCGAGTTGCAGCCCGGATCGCCACAGACAGGATCGACCGAAACAGGGCTGATTATTGGGCGGACCTGATGACGGAGACCGCGGAGAAAGACCCGAAGAGCCTGATCCTGGTGATCGCGGATATGGCGCGGTCGGACCTGCCGATGGTGAGTTCGTTTGTTGCGGAACTTACACGCCGGCTGAAGGGACAAGGGCCTGCCCTTGCATTACCGCTGACCTGGATTGAGCAACGGCTCTCCGAATACGGCCAGACCGTTGAGCAGTTGGTGCAGTCGGAAAACCAGCAGCAGGCCGCTGACCAGGTCTCCATGAGCAACAGCATCGGCAGCCTCCGTTTCCTGGGAGCGATGGACTGGCGCGAGTTCGTCGAGAAGATGAGCGTTGTTGACCGGATGCTTCGGGAGGACCACGGCGGCGCTTACGGCAGAATGGATTTTTTTACTCGTGACCGTTACCGCCACGTTGTAGAGAAGATTGCCAAGAACAGCCGGTTGTCCGAGAGCGAGGTGGCGCGTAAAGTGGTCCAATTGGCGCATGAGGGCGCGGCCTGGAACGGCAGCGGCGATCGGTCGGCGCATGTCGGTTTTTACCTGATTGACAAGGGACTGTCGCAGCTTGAGCAGGCGGCAGAAGTGCGCTTATCCGGCTTTAAGGCCTTTCAAAAATTTATCTCACGTTTTCCTTTGTTCCTCTACCTTGGCGCGATCACGCTGATTACGTTTATTTTCAGCGGGGGCTTATTGGCAAAGGCATATGCCGATGGGATTCAGGATTGGCTGCTCGCATTGATCGGCGTCCTCTCTCTGCTGTGCACAAGTCAGTTGGCGGTGGCGCTGGTGAACTGGATTGCTACGTTGATAGTGACCCCGCGTCCTCTGCCGCGAATGGACTTCTCCAAAGGTATCCCGCCGGAGTTGCGTACACTGGCCGTGGTCCCTACCCTGCTCACAAGCGCTCAGAACGTCGAGGACCTGATCGGGGCGCTAGAAGTCAGGTTCCTTGCAAACCGGGACGAAAACCTGCACTTCGGCCTGTTAACTGATTTTCGGGACGCGGACGAAGAGACCTTGCCGGAAGACGGGACGCTGCTGCAGCTCGCCCGGACAAGGACCGAAGAGCTGAATAAAAAGTACAGGAATGGAAAAGGCGATATGTTCTTCCTTTTCCATCGTCCGCGCCGGTGGAACCCCCGGGAGCGGGTCTGGATGGGTTACGAGCGCAAGCGTGGGAAGATTGCGGAGTTGAATTCCTTTTTACATGCCGGCGCACAGGGTGTTTCACAAGATCGTTTTTCCCTGATAGTCGGTGATACTGCAATCTTGTCTGATGTGAAGTTTCTGATCACCCTCGACACTGATACGCAGCTGCCGCGCGATGCAGCGTGGCAGTTTGTCGGATCGATGGCGCACCCGCTGAATCGTCCGCAATATGATGAAGATAAGGGGCGGGTTGTTGCCGGGTACGGCATCCTTCAGCCGCGCCTGGCAGTAAGTCTGCCCGGCACGAACCTGTCGAGGTATGCGAGAATGTGCGGCAGTGAGCCGGGCATTGATCCGTATACGCACGTTGTCTCTGATATTTACCAGGACCTATTTCATGAAGGCTCATTTATAGGCAAGGGCATATATGACATCGCCGCATTCGAGCAGGCGCTTAACGGACGTCTCCCTGAGGACCTTATGCTGAGCCACGATCTCATCGAAGGGTGCTATGCGCGGGCAGGCCTGCTGAGCGATGTACAGTTATATGAAGAATATCCAGCCAGCTTTATAGAAGACGCAAACCGCAGGCACCGCTGGATACGGGGGGATTGGCAGATTATCAGGTGGCTGCTGCCGGGTGTTCCCGGCCTTAAGGCCAATTTTCAAAAGAACCCTCTCTCACTGCTGTCCCGATGGAAGATATTCGACAACCTTCGGCGCAGTCTCGTGCCTTCGGCATTAA
Source organism: Thermodesulfovibrionia bacterium (assembly GCA_020053105.1). Classification (GTDB taxonomy): domain Bacteria; phylum Nitrospirota; class Thermodesulfovibrionia; order UBA6902; family UBA6902; genus UBA6902. The sequence continues at coordinate 12,895 of JAGVNU010000045.1, read as the reverse complement.
CTGTCCTGTTTCTGGCGGGCTGGACTGTCTTGCCGTCTTCATGGTTCTGGACCTTGTCGGCTCTCGGGATCATACTGGCCCCTTCATTGATTGCCTCTATCATGGACCTGCTTCAGAAGCCGGACGATGTGCTTTTGGTCCAGCACCTCGCTGCCGCAACGCGCTCCATCCGCATGCACTTCGCGCAGTCGGCATTTACTCTTGTGTGTCTACCTTACGAGGCGTTCTTCACTCTGGATGCGATCGTCCGTTCAACCGGGAGAATGCTGGTCACGCGCAAACGTCTTTTGGAGTGGAACCCGCACAGCGGCCAGGCCCGCAATAACAGCAACTCAGGAGACTTCGCTGCATTCTTCCGAAAGATGTGGATTGCCCCGCTTGTTGCATTTGCAGAGGTGATTTGTCTGGCGTTTTTGAATCCGGACGCTTTAACTGTGGCCGTGCCTATACTGTGTCTCTGGTTTACCTCTCCTGTTACAGCATGGTGGACCAGCCGGCCGCTCGCCCGGAGCCATGCAAGACTGACAGAGGACCAGACAAGCTTTCTCCGGAAGATTTCCCGAAAGACCTGGGCGTTTTTCGAGACCTTTGTCGGACCGGAGGATAATTGGCTGCCGCCCGATAACTATCAGGAATATCGCGTTGCTGCGGTCGCCCATCGTACGTCGCCGACCAATATGGGGCTCGCGCTGCTCGCGAATCTGTCCGCATATGACTTCGGTTATGTTTCAGCCGGACAACTCATAAAGCGAACGGACAACGCACTGCGCACGATGAAAGGCATGGAACGGCATCGTGGACACTTCTACAACTGGTATGACACGCAGTCTCTGAAACCGCTCCTGCCCACCTACATTTCAACCGTAGACAGCGGAAACCTCGCTGCTCACCTTATGATAATGCGGACGGGTCTGCTCGCGCTTCCTGACAATAATATCCTGGCGGAGAGCGTGTTTTACGGACTGAACGACACGCTAAATGTCCTCATTGACTCCACGGGAGACGCTGTTCAGCCCCAGCTTGCTCAGCTTCAGAAGGATATGGAGTCAGCGTATAATTTCCCCCCGTCTTCGCTTATGGCGGCACGCTTGTGCCTTGATCAGCTTGCAATGTCCGCCGAAGCGCTGATAGAAAACATCGATGCCGGTCCTGACAGCGAATCGGACTGGTGGGCGCGCGCCTTTGCAGGTCAATGCCGGACTGCTCTCGATGATCTGGAGTTACTCGCCCCGTTGACAGCTCAGGACAATTATGAGATACCGACGCTGCGTGAACTGGCAAAAGCCGGCAACCGGCGCGCTGTCGAGAGAATTGCGACCATTGAACGGCTTGCAGCCCAATGCGATGAACTCTCTTATATGGAATATGATTTCCTTTATGATGATACACGTCATCTGATGACTATTGGGTACAACGTTGGTGAACTCAGGAGGGACTCGAGTTATTACGACCTGCTGGCCTCAGAAGCGAGATTGTGCACTTTCGTGGCTATTGCGCAGGGACAATTGCCGCAGGAAAGCTGGTTTGCCCTGGGGCGTCTGCTTACCACCGCAGGTGGAGAGTCTGTTCTCCTTTCCTGGAGCGGTTCGATGTTCGAGTACCTCATGCCGCTTCTGGTGATGCCGACATACGAACACACGCTGCTTGACCAGACCTATAAGGCGGCGGTAAATCGGCAAATCGAGTATGGGAGGCAGCGCGGTGTGCCATGGGGCATGTCGGAATCCGGTTACAACACGATCGACGTTCATTTCAACTACCAGTACCGTGCATTTGGCGTGCCCGGTCTGGGTCTCAAACGCGGACTTGCCGAGGACGTGGTCATTGCGCCCTATGCCTCTGTGCTCGCTCTGATGGTTGCGCCCGAGGAGGCGTGCCTGAATCTGCAGCGACTCGCCATGGAAGGTTTTGAAGGGAAGTACGGTTTCCATGAAGCGATCGACTACACCCCTTCACGTCTTCCCCGCGGACAGACAAATGCAGTTGTCCGGTCCTTTATGGCGCATCACCAGGGTATGAGCCTCCTCTCTCTGACCTATCTGCTCCTGGACCGTCCAATGCAAAAGCGGTTCGAGGCAGACCCGGTTTTCCAGGCAACCATGCTGCTGCTGCAGGAACGGGTGCCGAAGGCCACGGCGTTTTATTCGCATATCTCCGAACTCTCCGACATACAGGCGGTTTCCAGCGGCCTGGAGACCCCGGTGCGCGTTTTCAGCAGCCCGGATACACCGGCGCCTGAAGTGCAGTTGCTCTCCAACGGCAGATACCACGTGATGATCACGAATGCGGGGGGCGGTTACAGCCGCTGGAAGGACTTCGCTGTGACACGCTGGCGTGAAGACAGCACCCGCGATAACTGGGGCACGTTCTGTTACCTGCGCGATGTGGCGAGCGGGGAGTTCTGGTCAACCGCATATCAGCCGACGCTCAAACGGCCGAATAATTTCGAAGCGATTTTCTCGGAGGCCAAAGCTGAGTTTCGCATACGGGACCACGACTATGACACACATACCGAGATTTCTGTTTCACCTGAGGATGATATTGAACTACGCCGGGTCCGCATCACCAACCGGGCCAGGACGCGCAGAGCGATTGATGTTACGAGTTACGCGGAAGTGGTCCTTGCACCGCCTGTTACTGACACACTGCATCCTGCATTCAGTAACCTCTTTGTCCAGACCGAGATCATCCGTCAGCAGCGGGCGATCCTCTGCACCCGCAGGCCCCGCTCCCGGGGCGAGCATTCGCCGTGGATGTTTCATCTGATGGCCGTGCATGGGGCGGAGACAGGAGAAGTCTCCTATGAAACGGACCGTATGCAGTTCATCGGCCACGGAAACACAGTCGCCGATCCGCAAGCGATAAGCGGGGCAGCCGGTTATTTTACGGGGGCCCTCTCGGGCAGTGAGGGCTCCGTGCTCGATCCGATTGTCGCCATCCGGTACCGGATAACGCTGGATCCGGAAGAATCGGTAACTATAAATATTGTCTCCGGCATCGGCGAAACACGCGATGCAGCTTTAAGCCTTGTGCAAAAATACCAGGACCGGCGTCTCGCGGACCGCGTCTTTGATCTGGCATGGACACATGGCCAGGTGCTTCTGCGGCAGTTCAATGCCTCAGAGGCCGACGCGCAGCTCTACGGGCGTCTTGCCGGATCAATAATATACGCCGGTTCACTGCTGCGCGCCGACCCAAGCGTCCTCATCAAGAACCACCGGGGGCAATCCGGCCTCTGGGGCTACGCTATCTCAGGCGATTTACCTATTGTACTGCTGCAGATTGAAAATATTGCCAATATCAGACTGGTACTCCAGCTCGTACAGGCCCATGCGTACTGGCGTCTGAAAGGACTGGTAGTTGACCTGGTGATCTGGAACGAAGATCACGCCGGCTACCGGCAACTTCTGAACGACCAGATCATGGGGCTGATCGCCGCGGGCGCCGAAGCCAATATGACCGATCGGCCCGGCGGCATTTTCGTCAGGCCTGCAGACCAGATATCCAATGAGGACCGCATACTGTTCCAAACGGTCGCGCGCGCCATCATCACCGACAGCCGTGGTCCGCTGGCAGACCAGATCAACCGCCGCAGTACTGTGAAAGTAACAATTCCGCTCCTTGTCCCGACCAGGACCCATCACTCCGTACCCCTTGCAGTCGCTGCACAGCCTCGTCACGACCTGTCCTTCTTCAACGGGCTGGGTGGATTCACTCCGGATGGACACGAGTACGTCATCACGACCGCGCACGGCCAGGTGACGCAGGCTCCATGGGTGAATGTGCTGGCGAATCCGCACTTCGGGACCGTGATTTCAGAGAGCGGGCTTGCCTATACCTGGGGCGAGAATGCCCATGAGTTCCGACTGACTCCATGGTACAACGATCCGGTGAGCGACACGAGTGGTGAAGCCTTTTACCTCCGTGATGAAGAGCGCGGACATTACTGGTCCCCCACACCACTGCCCAGCCTCGGGGCAACTCCCTATGTCACCCGGCACGGGTTCGGCTACAGCGTCTTTGAGCATACGGAGCGCGGTATCCGCTCGGAGGTGTGGGTTTATGTGGCCATAGACGCACCGGTCAAGTTCACTGTGATCAAGGTTCGAAACGAATCAGGCCGGTCCCGGCGGCTCTCAGCTACAGGATACGTGGAGTGGGTCCTTGGAGATCTGCGGCCTAAAACAGCGATGCATGTGATCACCGAACTTGATCCCAAAAGCGGCGCTCTCTTTGCCCGTAACCCTTATAATACGGAGTTTCCTGACCGGGTCGCATTCTTCGACGCAGATGATGTTAATCGTACTATAACCGGCGACAGGGCCGAGTTCCTTGGCCGTAACGGTACTCTTCGGAATCCTGCCGCCCTAACACGGGCACGGCTTTCCGGCAGGGTAGGAGCTGCTCTGGACCCCTGCGCAGCTATCCAGGTCGCATTCGATCTGGCAGACGGACAAGAGCGTGAGATCATCTTCAGGCTCGGCACAGGACGGGATACCGATGACACCGGCAGCATTGTGCGTCGTTTCCGGGGACCTGCTGCAGCGCGCAGCGCGCTCGACGCTGTGTGGCAGTATTGGAACCATACGCTTGGCGCTGTACAGGTGGAAACACCTGACCAGTCCGTCAATATCCTGGCCAATGGCTGGCTCTTATACCAGACTCTTGCGTGCCGCATCTGGTCGCGCAGCGGATACTACCAGTCTGGGGGCGCCTTTGGTTTCCGTGACCAGTTGCAGGACGTGATGGCGCTCATCCACGCAGAACCGGGGCTGATGCGTAAACATCTCCTTCTGTGCGCGGCCCATCAGTTCAAGGAAGGTGATGTCCAGCATTGGTGGCATCCTCCATCAGACAGGGGCGTGCGCACGCGCTGTTCAGACGATTTCCTGTGGCTGCCTTTGGCGGTCTCATGCTACGTCCTGAGCACCGGAGACACCGGGGTATTGAATGAACCCGTCCACTTTATAGAGGGCCGACAGGTAAATATGGACGAGGACTCGTATTATGATCTTCCCATCCGGTCTGAGAAAGCGGCCAGTTTGTATGATCATTGCGTGCAGGCAATCATGAAGGGTCTTAGTCATGGAGAGCATGGCCTGCCGCTCATCGGCACTGGTGACTGGAACGACGGCATGAATACGGTAGGTGAACAGGGCAAAGGCGAGAGCATTTGGCTGGGGTTCTTCCTTTATGACGTGCTCATGCGGTTCACTGAGATTGCACGCCTGCGTGAGGACCTGCCCTTTGCCGAACTTTGTCAGAGAGAGGCGTCTCAATTGCGCCATAATATTGAGCATAATGGATGGGACGGCAAGTGGTACCTACGCGCTTTCTTCGATGATGGTTTGCCTCTCGGTTCATCAAGTAATCCCGAGTGCCGGATAGATTCCATTGCGCAGAGCTGGTCTGTTCTCTCCGGCGCCGGGGATGTCAAACGTTCAGCCATGGCAATGGAAGCGCTGGACAAACACCTCGTGCGAAGGGACCATAGACTGATCCAGCTCCTGGATCCGCCGTTTGATAAATCGGATTTGAATCCGGGCTACATAAAGGGGTACGTCCCCGGAGTCAGGGAAAATGGCGGACAGTACACCCATGCCGCGATCTGGGCGGCGATGGCGTTCGCAAAGCTGGGCGACAGCCGTCGTGCGTGGGAACTGCTGTCAATAATCAACCCGGTGAACCATGGGAGATCTCCGGAGGAAATTGACACCTATAAAGTAGAACCTTACGTTGTCGCAGCCGACGTATACGCGGTCTCACCGCACACCGGCCGCGGCGGATGGACGTGGTACACGGGATCAGCCGGCTGGATGTACCGGCTTATCATGGAATCACTTTTGGGACTGAGGCTTGAAGTAGACAAACTGCGTTTTGCGCCGTGCCTGCCTGCGGATTGGGGGTCGTTTAAAGTTCACTACCGGTACAGGGAAACTCTCTACCATATCACTGTCCTGCAAACCCATAATGGCAGCGGGGAATCGGGGGTGACAGTAGATGGCGTTGAGCAATCTGATAGGGCGATTCCGCTTGTTGATGACCGGCTGGAGCATGTGGTTGAGGTTAGGATAGATGTTGCAGAGGGATAAGAGAAAGTAATCTGTACCTTATCGCAACGTCACCAATAATATTCATAGACACCGCCACAATATTTATGTAAAATAACCGCATAGGAGGTGACTTTTATGGCACTTACCATTGCTCATGAAATCATTCCGTTACAAGCCGATTCCAACGGCGTTGTCCGTGTCGCGGGAACGCGCGTAACATTGGAAACCGTGATCGCCGCCTTTTCAGAGGGAGCAACCGCTGAAGAGATTGCCCAACAGTACCCATCGTTGAATCTGGCTGATATTTATGCGGTGATCGGCTATTACCTGCGACATTCAGAAGAAGTTGCGGCCTATTTACAGCAGCGAAAAGTCCAAACAGACGCGGCACGGAAGCGGAACGAGTTACGCTACGACCCGCAAGGTGTGCGCAGCCGGTTGATGTCCCGCCGAACCCATCAAAGATAAAAAAATGTCAATGCGTTTTCTTGCCGACGAAAACCTGAATAACGATATTGTGCGCGGATTGCTGCGTCGAAAGACCGCTTTGGATATTGTACGTGTCCAGGATGTCGGCCTGTCAGGCGCCGATGACCCGACAGTTCTGGAGTGGGCGGCGGGAGAGGGGCGCGTATTATTCACGCACGATGTCTCCACTATCACTCACTACGCCTACGAACGCGTCAATGCCGGTAAGGCCATGCCGGGTGTTTTTGAAATCAGCCGGGAATTGCCTTTGGGGGTCGTCATCGACGATATCCTCTTGTTGGCCGAGTGCGGTATTGAGGGAGAGTGGGAGGGGCAAGTACGGTACCTGCCCTTACGGTGAAAACAGTATTGGGGAAGATTACTACCGGTACAGGGAAACTATCTACCATATCACCGTCCTGCAAACCCACAGCGGCAGTGGAGAAATTTATCGTAGGAGGAGCTATGAAGAAATCGGAATTGACGTTACCGGAAATCGGCCTCATAGCCGGCACACGCGTAATGCTGGGCGCAGGCGCAGGTCTGTTATTGGCGGACAGGCTCAACGATGATCAGAGAAAGAAGATAGGGTGGACACTCCTGATTATTGGAGCGGTCAGTACGATCCCTCTTATGATTGATGTTCTGGGCAAAAGGAAGTAGTCATTGGGACAATACGCTCTGCTGAGCTTAGGAGGTAAATGCCTTCGCCTGTAAAATGTGTAGGTCTACCCCCCACCTCACATTGATGACCAGCAGGAGCATGTGGTAGAGGTAAGGATACATGTTGAGGCGGGGCTGGGAAGAAAAGAAATATACTTTTGAATTTTCCGCGTTTCTAAGCCTAGTTCTATGTTGCACTTTCACACTATCGTGGCGTATGATATTTTTCAATATTGATGATGGATCGAGGTTGTCAAAAAGAAGGGGATGATTGATGACAGATAAAATGAATCACAAATGAATACTCTCAAATATCAATAAGCAAATCTTACCCCAATTCCCCTTGTTGGGATAGTGGTCCAGTCTGAAAATTATTATTATGTACTTGATGAACTATTGCTCTATGTACTTTTGTGCCGTCGTGACTATAGAACTATGGATTTTTTAAATGTTATAATGCTGCATAAAATGAGAGGGAATCTTGAGGGCTGCGGTAAGTATTTAATATGAGTTTATTGTAAAGGAGTGATAATATGGCAAAGAAACCTGTTGAAAGTGGCCGCAAAAGACCGCAGATAGATATTCCCCTACATAGTATTGAGTTGGATAATAAAAATCCTAGATTAGCAGAGGAGCATCAGGGAGGCAATCAGTTTGACATTTTAAAAGTATTATATGATGAGTTTGACCTGGATGAAATAGCCTACTCGATGGCCGAGAATGGCTATTTTGATGAGGAGCCAATTGTTGTTATTCCCAAGAATCTTCCCAAAGACTTTAAGTGGGTAAAGGATGTTGAAGCTCTTGAGGAAAATCTCAAGGGATTGCTCCTCTCAAATAAGAATGTTAAGTTTGTCGTAGTAGAGGGTAATAGAAGAATATCATCCGTCAAGTTGCTATCTGATAAGAGCCTTAGGGAAAAGCTTAAAATTAGAGACAATGACTTCCCAAAGATTAAGGATAAAACAGTAGAGACTGATCTGAAAATAATACCAGCGATTGTCTATAAGCAAAGAAAAGATATATCGCCATACTTAGGTGTCAGGCATATTACGGGCGTCTTAAAGTGGGAGGCTTATGCAAAGGCTAGATATATAGCGTCGAGAATCGAGGATGAGTTACATAAAGGCAAGAGCATTGAAAGCAGTATTCAGGAAGTCCAGAGGAAAGTAGCTGATAGAAGCGATCTGATTAAACAGCAGTATATGGCATATAAAGTCTTTGAGCAAGCTAAAGATGATATTTCTTTCAATGTTGATGCCATAATAAACAGATTTTCCCTGATTACCGTAGCTTTGAAATACCCTTCGATTAGGGATTTTATAGGTGTTGCATCATACAAAGAAGTCAAGTTTAATAAACCATTAGTTCCAAAAAATAAACTAGAGCAGCTAGACACTCTTTTTACTTGGATTTTTGGGAAGGGCAAGGACAGCCCGCCAATTTTAACAGACTCTAGAAAAATACAAAGTCAGTTGTCATATATACTGGCGGATAAGGATGCTAAAGAGTATCTTTTACAATATGGCAATCTTGAAGAAGCATATGAGAGAAGTGGTGGCGAAATAGAGTTTATTATGAAAAAAATAAATACTGCTAAGAGAGCAGTAGCTAATGCTTTGCAGTATGCCTACAAGCATAAGGGAGATAAGGAGATTCTATCTCTTTTAAAGGAGTTAATGGCTGCTGCTGAAGAACTCGAAAAGGCTTTGTCAAAATGATTGAATTACCAGATTTAACTTCTATTGAACGTGTCGCTGACTGGATTGAACTATCAGTCATCTACAAGAATAAAACATTTTCGAAGGCGAAAATTTCCTCGCTACTAAATAATAGTGGAGATGATGCTGATGAGGATAAGGTTGATAGTATTATTAATGAACTAGTAAGGAGAGGCGACTTGTATGGAGATACCTCTCCTTTTAAGATCGAAGGAAAATGCGTAACACCTAGGATAACATGGGATAAAAGACCTGAGATTGCCATGTGCCTTATATTTTCAATAAGAGGTGTAAAAAAGAAAAAAGGCAAGGATGACGGTACTAAATTATTTGAGAGACTTTCTAACGAAGCTATTAAGTCTTACCTAAACGGACCGTCAGAAGTAATAGGCTTTCCTGATAAGAAAAAACTAAAAGAACAGATTCAGAGTATCTCTTCAAAAACTTGTGAGAAACTCGGGAATCGATGCCCTATGCCACATGATAAGGATAAGGGAGTTGATATAATTGCATGGAAGCCACACGGTGATAAGCGGCCAAATCAGATTATTCTCTTGCTTCAGTGTGCAGCAGGTATCAATTTCGAACAAAAGAGGTCAATCCCTTTGCTGGCTTGGGGTGATTTTATTAACTGGTCAGTTCCGCCCATGCAGGGGATTATGATTCCTAGCATTCCCTCTAATGATGAGTGGATAAAAATAAGGGATATCTATTATTTAATTTTTGACCGAGTCAGGATTTATCGAGCTATTTACAGGAATGGCCTCTTAGATAAAAAGCTAAGAAGAGAGATACTCGCTTGGTGCAAAGTGAATCTTAATTAGAATGAGGTTTATTGATTTATTTGCAGGACTGGGCGGATTTCACATAGCTCTCGGCTCTCTTGGGCACACCTGTGTTTTTGCCTCTGAAATCGATCCAATACTAAGAGAGCTATATAAAAAAAATTTCAATATATCCCCGGCAGGGGACATCCGCTATATATCTGCGAAAGATGTGCCTGCCCACGATATCTTTTGTGCTGGCTTTCCTTGCCAACCATTTTCTAAAGCTGGCGATCAACAAGGAACCGAATGCCCTCGATGGGGCGATCTTTTTGAAGACCACGCGCTTCGTATAATTAAGGCTCACAAGCCAAAATATGTTTTATTAGAAAATGTTCCCAATCTTGGAAGGCATAATAATGGAAATACATGGAAGCAAATGCAACTAAGCCTTTTAAATTGCGGATACGAAGTTGATGCGCAAATTCTTTCTCCACATAACTGTGGTATACCTCAAATCAGAGAGAGGATGTTTATAGTCGGAAGCCGTACCGGACTATCTAAGTTCAAATGGCCCGATAGAAATACTGAACCATGTTCAATCAAGTCTGTTCTGGATAGATCACCTAAGGATGCAAAACCATTATCTGCTCAGGTTGTCAAATGCTTGGAGGTTTGGCAGGATTTCTTGAATCGTTCTCCTCATAGCGAAGAACTACCCTCTTTTCCAATATGGACGATGGAATTTGGAGCATCTTATCCGTTCGAAGATATAACCCCATTCGCTCTTGGAGAAAGAGTATTAAAAAAATTCAAAGGATCACATGGGATTAAGCTATCTAACGTTGCTCGTAAAATGCGCTTCGATTACTTGCCATCCTATGCAAGAGCAGAAGAACTTATATTTCCTGATTGGAAGATTCAATTTATACGTCAAAATCGTGCATTCTATCAAAAACATAAAAAATGGATTAAGCCATGGCTCCCCAAGATTCTTGAATTTCCCCCAAGCTTGCAGAAATTCGAATGGAATTGCAAAGGTGAAATTAGGGATATTTGGCGATTTATAATTCAATTCCGTGCTTCAGGGGTGAGGATAAAGAGACCTACAACTGCTCCGTCTCTGATAGCGATGACTTCAACCCAGGTCCCAATCATTGCATGGGAGCGGCGCTATATGACACCGAGAGAATGCGGTCGTCTGCAAAGTATAGATTCTCTAGGGTATTTACCAGAAGCTCCGACAAAAGCTTACAAAGCGCTTGGAAACGCAGTCAACGCTGAAGTTGTAAGTAGAATTGCAGTTTCTCTTTGTGGTCTCGGTAATAAGAGTATGCATGAAAATATTACATTTACAAATAAAAGAGTTTCTATGATAAGTCAACTCTGAAATTTCAATAAAGGCTAAATTTTTATAAAAGACAATTGGGGTCAAAAAAGACAATTGGGGTCAAACCTACATTATACATTTAAGGATATTTGTTAAATGTATAATGTAGGTTTTTTCCTGTATGCTTTCGGTTCAGTATAGGCCGTCATCAATTTAAGGGACAAAGCAACAATGGCAAGACCACTTCTAAGGATTAAGTTTCAACCGTGTCAACAGCTTGAATGGAATCAAACCGCTTGAACAGTTAAACAACTTAAAGGCATTTAAAAGTTGGCGTATCAAAGCTGTTAGATGGTAGAATATTACTCATGAGCCCCTCAATTTTCAGAGAGAAAGGATATAGATTTTATTTCCTTTCAAATGAAGAGGAAAGAATCCATATCCATATATCATGTGAAGAAGGCGAAGCTAAATTTTGGTTGGAACCAATAATATCATTGGCTGTATCTCATGGGTTGAATCCAAGAAAATTAAACGAGATTCAAAAGATTGTAGAGGAGCATAAAAATGAAATCATTAAAGCATGGCGAAGACATTTCAGTAAGCGTTGAAAATATAACGCCTCTCGGCATTTGGCTTTTTGTTAAAGAAAAAGAATACTTTCTCAGTTATAAGGATTATCCATATTTTAAGGACCAGACATTGAGTTCCATACAGAATGTTCAATTGCTTCATGGCTTTCATTTGTACTGGCCCGATTTAGATGTTGACCTGGAAATTGATAATCTTGAAACTCCTGAGAAATACCCTTTGAAATCAAAATTAATAAAGAAACGTCTTGCAAGCCCAACGGGACGGTGAATAGCCGCCCATTAATTTGGCAGCTCTATCCATCCCTTTTTACACTGCATCTCAGGGTGGTATCAGGTCTACAATTTCCAGAATTACATAAAAAATGGCATCAAATACATTTTTTCGGCAATGTCAACAGAATTATCAAGGTAAGGAACCCGACGGTCCAAGCAGCGTCTGATAAATAGGCTCTGATTTATGTTATGCTTGTACTGATTCTTCCCTCAGTACTTCCAGCATTAATTATTCTTACAGGAAATATTGAATTCGTATAATCACTCAAAATAATGTTTAACGAAACTATATACAGGTTTTGCAACCCGGACCAGTTAGCCATAGCCGGAAAAGCAAATATCATTAATTTCATATCGAATCATAAGAATATTTCAGATTCCTTAATAAAGTTAACGAAAGAAACTTCTCAGTTCTTCAGTACCCATATGGATGGGGCATTCGACTTACGCAATTTAAGCTCCGCTATGTCATATATTTTTGAAAATAGCGCACAACAAGATTTCAAAATCAAATTTACAGAATATGTTTTACAAGAGCAAAATGACCGCAAGGTATCTGAATGCCTTAACGCTTTAGGACCACTGATGGTGGGAATGGCATTTGAAACATCTGATGAAAATAATGTTTAACAATTATCCAAAATCAATCTGGATACTAAGAGGGCAAGAAGAAGGGGAAAGAAATGAATGAGCAAGCCATATATAGCTTATTGAGAGAATTAGATTTTACTGTTCTCGAAAAATTCGGTTTTGGAAGTTGTAATCTTTCTCTAAAAGCTCAAGTAGGTTTCATGATCGGATTTATATCTCTTATATCATCACATTGCATAGACAAGAAAAACCCACCCCTGTTGTAGTTCACGAAATCAGTTAAATCAGGCATCAACGTCCCTAATGGGAAAGATGATTATTTCGCGGCAAATGAATAAAAAATGCACTTGCCATCCCCCAGTTTTGAGCGGAAATAAATAACGAAGGTAATAATCTGGAAGAGAAAATACTTGACAAAGGATTATTTTCCGATTAACTT
>JAGVNU010000102.1 GCA_020053105.1 Thermodesulfovibrionia bacterium | reverse complement strand
GTTCCTTCGATTAGTATATCACCAGTATTGAGAAAAATCTCTGAAAGATTACCGTATAAACTATGATAGCCGCTCCCATGATCTATTATCAATAGCAGGCCGTAACCCTTAAACCAGTCGGCATAGACAACACGGCCGCCGGCTACGGCTTTAGGTTTCTCCTTCTGCCGGGGCTGTATTTCTATCCCGTTTTTAAAGACTGTTATATTAAATGCAGGGTCCTTGTATTGTCCATATGGAACTGCCACTTTCCCTGCAACAGGCCATGGCAGACGGCCCTTTAATGATGCAAAGCCCTTCCCGGTGATGGATTTCGGCAGGGCTTTCTCTTTAAGGCTCTCTATCATCTTGCGCAGTTTCTTTGATGATGCCTCAAGTTCCTGTATTGCTTTTTCATAGGATTGCCGCTTGCTTCTGATCAATGCAAGTAATCTGTCTTTTTTGTCACGATCCGCCTGAAGCGCCTTCTGCATTTCCTTTGTAGCTTTTTTGTCGGCAGTTAATTTTTCATTCAACGCTTCGAGTTTCTGCTTCTTGGGAACAAGCTCTTCTATATCAGAACTGAACTGGTTAATTACCTTGCTGTCATAATATGCAATTAAACTAATATACCTGCTTTTTTTGACAAGGTCCTGGTAGTCGTTTGCGGAAATAAGTATAAGGGCATGACCGCCATATTGCTGCTTGTAAAGGGCCTTTAGGCGCTCTTTTAAATGTTGCTGCCGGCCGGACAGTTTGGTATTAATCTCGTCTATTTCTTTTGAAAGCCTTTGAGATTCCGAGAGGGTCTGAGATATGCGTCTATCGTAGTTTCCCAGTTCCTGTTCTTTCTTTTTGATGCTCTCGTTAATATCTTCAATATTTTCAATAACTGACTTTTCTTTCTTGATGGATTCCTTGACCTGCTGTTTCTTTTCTTTGATTTTATTCTCGATATCGGATAGTTTCTTTTGGGGATCAGCAGCCTCAGATGCCGAAAAATAAGAGGTCACAGCCGGGAGGGCAAATATTAAAAAAATAAGAAGCGATATTCCTGCCGGCAACTTCTTATTTATCATATAAATAATCTATCTCCTGTCTCAGTACCTTATTTTCCCAACTGCGATCAGACTTCCGATAACACTTACGGCAGCGCCAGCGAGAGGCACGATTATATATACCTGATAGGGGAAAGATGCCATGAACAACCTGACAGAAGGCAGAAATTCAATCACTCTTAAGCTGGTAAATGAGAAAATGCCGAATATCACCAGAGAGCTGACGATGCCGCCCAGAAGACCGATAATAAAACCTTCTAAAAGGAATGGAAGCCTGATGAAAATTCTGGTTGCGCCGAGGAGCTTGAGTGTTTCAATCTCCTCTTTTCTGCGGTAAAAAAAGATCTTGATTGTACTGTAAGTAATAAATGTAATGGCGATGAAAATGGCGCCCCCGACAATAATAGAGCCGACCTTCATCGTCTTTGAGATCGTGTATAATGATGACAGCCATTTTTCGCCATACTGTACTTCTTCCACTCCTGTCATATGCTGAATCAGAGACGCTTTTCTTTTGACGCGTTCGGGGTCCAGCAGGTTGCTTTTAAGGGTCAGTTCATATGATGACGGGAGCGGATTTCCGTTAAGGCCTTCAAGAATCAGTTCATTGGCCCCCAGTGTGGCACGAAGCTCTTTCAGAGCAAGTTCTTTTGATATATATTTTACTTCTATAATGTCACTGTCACGGGAGAACAGGTTTTTTAATGACGCTTCTTCTGCTGCGCTGACGTTTTCTTTGAGATATACAACGAGACCGAAGTTTTTGGCCCAGCGCTGAATAACGGAATCCATATTTATAGTGAGCAAGATAAACGACGTTACGAGGGACAGCCCGATACTCACAGATAAAATCGTCAGCAGATTGATCCATTTCTCATGCCAGAGGCTGCGAAAAACGGACTGAAAAGAATATATAAATGCTTTCAACCTATTACTTCCTTCTCAATACTATGGTCCTTAATGAAAAACACCCTTCTGCCTGTCCCGTGGAAAAGCCCGTGGTTGTGCGTTGCGATCAGAACGGTAGTCCCTCGCGCATTGATCTCTCTGAAAAGGCCCATGATGATTTGTGAATTATCTATGTCGAGGTTGCCGGTAGGCTCATCCGCAAGCAGGACAGTCGGCTTTGAGACCATGGCCCTCGCTATCACGACTCTCTGCTGCTCTCCTCCGGAAAGATGCTGCGGATATGTGTTTGCCTTGTGGCCCAATTTAACCTCTTTCAGCACAGCAGTTACATCTTCCCTGATCGTTGAGGTATTCATATAGTGGATCCTCAGGGCAAGGGCCACATTATCAAAAACAGTCCTGTTTGATAACAATCTGAAGTCCTGGAAAACAATCCCGACATTTCTTCTCAAAAAAGGTATTGTTTTTTGTTTTAACTTGCCAATGTCCCATCCTGCAACAATTATCTGTCCTTTATCAGGACGCTCATCGCAGTAAATCAGTTTAAGCAGCGTTGTTTTGCCGGCGCCGCTGGGCCCTGTTATAAAAGCGAGTTCCCCTTTGTCGATTGTAAACGTAACATCTTTTAATACAGCGTCATCTTCATAGTATTTTGTTACGCTTGAGAATTCAATCATTTTTTAAAGAATGCTTTTATAGTATCTACGATGTTGCCCGTTGTAAGTCCGTGAAGGGCCAGGAGAGCGTCCGGATCGCCTGAACAGCCGAATGTGTCCAGTGTCCCAATCCTTTTAACGGTTACGGGACAATTCTCTGATACAAATTCACATACAGCCCCGCCCAGTCCTCCAACTATGGAATGTTCTTCCGCTGTGACGATAAGTTTTGAACTTTCTGCAACCCTAAGCAGGGTTTCTTCATCAAGGGGCTTTATTGTGGACATATTTATTACGCCTGTATCAATGCCCTCCCTTGACAGGATTTCAGCGGCTTTCTTTGCCATATCAACCATAATGCCTGCGGCAACTATATTGGCATCTTTCCCGATATGAAAGACGAATGCCTTACCGAGTGTGAATTGGTAGTCATCGGGCACGACGTAAGGGACCTTCGCCCTGCCGAGCCTGACATACACAGGTCCTTTATAATCGGCAACAGCATTGATCACAGATACTGTTTCAGCAGCATCTGCGGGGACTATAACGGTCATGTTCGGAAGTGCCCGCATCAAGGCAATGTCTTCAAGCGCCTGATGGGATGCTCCGTCTTCTCCGACGGTTATCCCGCCGTGAGTCGCAACGAGTTTGACATTTGTATTTGAATAACATACTACGAGTCTTATCTGGTCCCATGCCCTCCCTGTCTCAAATACCGCGAAGGTGGAAGCGAACGGAACTTTCCCTGCCAATGCAAGCCCGGCAGCCGTGCCGACCATGTCCTGTTCAGCTATCCCTATATTAAAAAATCTGTCAGGGAACTCCTTCGCAAATTTACCTGTTTTTGTTGAACAGGAAAGATCGGCATCCAGGGCTACGATATCCGAACGTTTTCTCCCAAGCTCAAGCAAGGTCTCACCATATGCGTCCCTTGTGGCTTTAGGCATTTTCTGCGAAATCTGTTTTTGTTCTTCACCAGCCTGCGTTGTATCACCCATTGTTAATCTCCTTTACCGCCTTATCAAATTCCTCACGAGAGGGAGCAACTCCGTGGTATTCCACTTTGTCTTCAAAAAACGATACGCCTTTACCTTTGGTTGTTTTTGCAATTATAACGGTAGGTTTGCCTTTGGTCCTTTCGGCCTCATCAAGTGCCCGCAATATTTCCTCCATATCATGCCCGTCAACATCAATTACGTGCCATCCGAAGGCCGCCCATTTGTCATGGACCGGTTCTATCCCCATGACTTCTTCAACCGGGCCGTCTATCTGGAGCTCATTATTATCAACGACAGCACAGAGAGTATCGATTTTATAATGAGCTGCCGTCATCGCGGCTTCCCAAACCTGTCCTTCCTGGGTTTCTCCGTCGCCCATTATGCAGAATATGCGGGCCGGATTCTTATCAAGCCTGAGACCCAGGGCCATGCCGTTTGCTACAGAAAGCCCCTGACCGAGCGAGCCTGTTGATACCTCGATGCCCGGAAGCTTTTTACAGCAGGGATGTCCCTGGAGGGGAGACTCGATTTTTCTTAGATAATCTAGTGTTTCTCCCGGGAAATAACCGGCTTCGGCCATGATTGCATAGAGCAGGGGGGCGGCATGACCTTTTGACATAATAAATCTGTCCCTTTCTTCCCATTTAGGATTGTCGGGATTAAATTTCATCTTCGAAAAATATATCGCGACAGCTACATCTGCGGCAGACAGGGAACCGCCGGTATGCCCCGATCCTGATTGTGTAAGCATATGAAGGATTTTGATACGAATTCTTTTTGCTATACTCGTCAGTTCCTGAATATCAGTAATCTTCCCTTTTGTAATTACACTCATGTATGTTCTCCCGGTTTTATAATATTAGCATTTCAAGGTTTTGCCTCTAATGTAATAGGTATATTCAATTCAGACTGAGACAAGATTATGCCTGTTATATTTTGAAGTATATATTATTGTAAAAAGATATTTATTTCAAACATGGTAATCCGTATTAACATGATTATAAATAAAATGATTTATAGATAAGTGAGTTAACAGTGGAATAAACTTCAATAAATTCATGTAGCCGGATATGGCTGAGTAAGGGCCTTAATCTAAAGAAACCGGAATTTGCTGGATTTATACGGCAGATCAAGTATGGTCATATCAGTTGTTGTATTTTGAAGCAGGCTGAACCCTGCTTCAATGATTTTTCTCTGCATATTACCGTCTCCGGGATTACCAAGAGGTTTTCCGGCAGAGAAATTCACCGACAGGATTCTTGGGGGCCTTGACAGCCTGGTAATTTCTTTTCTGAATGAGACACATACAGTGCTGATCCCCGACGCTTCAATCCCCCTTGCTATCAGCCCGACCGACTGGTTGCACAATACTCACGTTGGTGTTAAAAAGGCCACATCGACTCCAAGCCCTTTCAGATGTCTGCCTGCTTTGATAGAGTATTTAATTAGAGGGGCAGTGTCGTATATATGTCCCATAAAGCTCAGATGCTCTTCAGAGAGGGATTGGATTTCTCCTGCCTTTACATATTCCCTCATCCGTTCGATTGGAAAGACACAGTTAAGGTCTGCATTTATAAACTTATGGTTATACCATTTATGTGAAACCATTAAATCATCATGCCTGACTTCTCCCGGCAGTATCCTGTAGGAGCAGTCTCCATTTTTCAGACTCAGGTCAAACGGGGCGTCAGTTTTAAGGTGAAGCCCCCCGGTTGTTACAAGGGCCAATTTGCATTTGTTCAGCGGCTTTGATAATAAAGTGACTGGTGAGTTATGAAAAATGGTGAAGTCAAAATCAGGACGTCTCCGCCTTATCAGGCTTTTTGTAATTAGTAAATGATTAATCATGGCATCGGATTCCAGTCGAGGAAATATTTTACTATAAGAAGGCATGCTTATTCTTAGATATCTGATTAAAATAAATACAGGTGTAAAAAACTATGACTATTTCTAAGCAGAAATAGTTTGATGAACAAATTAAATTGAAGTTTAAATAAAAATATGTTTGCGCAACTCCGCATATATAAAATGTTTATGACCCATATAAGAGAAAATAAATTCATTGACACAATATATATATGAAGGTTAAATTAATTTATAATCTTTTTCTGATACAGTTTGTTTTTTCAAACTAAACAATAGACTATAAATTAGAAAATTAACATGGAGGGACTGAAAATGAATAAATCCCATAGTAAAATATTTCTATCTGCTCTTGTTTTAATTGCGAGTTGCCTCATCTATTCAGGAAATGTTTCAGCTGCAGTCCAACCACCTTATTTCACATTAAATGGTGGAACATGGAGTTATGACGCAAGTACGCATGCACTTTCAATGAATTTCGGTTTGATATTCACTAGTGTATACAAGGAGGGATCACCTAGTACAAATGACACTATCCGGAACGGTACTATCATGATTAACAGCGGTGTCATATACAACGGTGGCGCTGACAGTATGGTTTTTGGTTCACAAGTCGGCGGTACAGGCAGTATGGCTTTCTCTGTGTTTGAAGGAAGCACTAATTATCTTACTGGAACAATGACCAGTTTTGTTGCATCAAGAAATGGATCTCTTCAGCTAAATCCTAATTTTGATGCGTATCATATAAGTAACATCACAACCAATCCAGCGGTGACGACTTCACATTTTATTAATGATGTGAATTCATGGGACGTCCCGATTGGGAATCTGTATTATACATTTACGTGTAGTGACGGAGACTGTGGTAGTAATTTTACTGCTAATGCGTCAGGTACGCTCACGGGCGGAAAATTATCAGTTGTGCCGGAACCTGTAAGCTCGCTTCTTTTCATAACAGGCGGAGCAGCTCTGGCATTAAGACGCTATAGAAGTAAAAAAAGTGCTTTTATCAATTAAAAAATTGAATTAGCACTGAACAAGGGCTGTTAATTCCTTTTGTCTTTTATATACCAACAAATTATCTTTAATTGTATGAGCGTTATGGATATTCCCATTTCAATGAAAAATTTATTGTAAGAGGAGGTAAACAAAAAATGGTAAGACAAAAAATTATAGTGTTGATGTTAGTGTTAACATCCATTTTTATCCTGGCTGGAAATGGATGGTCACAACAGGTCGGACGTCCACATGCAATTTTTGAAGGCCTTATGGTGACATATTTAAATGGATCTGATTATGGATTGCCATACGATCTTGAGTTCATGGAAACTGTTATTACGGGAGTTGTTCTGCAGGACGGTTCTTCTCCCATTGATCCTATTATAGATGCTTCAGTACAGATAACGACGACCAGAAACCCGCTTGGCGTTCCCGGTACTGCTTTTAATAATGCCGAAATAGTAATAACTAAAAGTGGTATTACTTATTTGTCTGCGACATTAACAGATATAAATTTTACTCCGTGCGGTATTCAGTGGTGCTTAAATCCCAATCTTGATGTTAACACTCCGGAAACCCTAAATTTAACTAATATTCTTTTAAATGAAAACGGTTCTGCTTACATCCATGATCTGGCTGTTCAATTAGGTTCAAACAACCTTGCCGGTCTGCAGATAATTATAGATGTTTTAGACGGCGATATAACACAGGACAGCTTTAGCCTTATACAGGGCTTATTTGACGGTGTTCCGGCAGTTGTTCCAAATGCTCCACCAGTTGCAGACGCTGGGTTGACCACCACAAATACGCAATGCCTGGCCACATCCTGTCCGATAACCCTGAATGGATCACAATCTACTGACCCTGATGGAATAGCAGATATTGTAAGTTATCAGTGGTTTGAAAATAATGCATTAATAGCCTCAGGAGTTACTGCGCCGGTTACGTTAACTCTCGGAATGCATGAAATTACATTAAAAGTTACCGATTCTGCTGGTAATACTGATGATGTAATCATTACAGTCGTTATTGATCCGAAAGAACTTTCCTTTATCGACATTGATACTGCACATGTGAAACATAATGGCCTGGTTAAAATAACGGGTAAACTTGCACTTCCTGCGGGAATCTCGTATTTAAATATTAACTCTGTCGGTCGTGCGAGTATAGGTATTTCATCTTTGGGAAATGTGATAGATGAGAACGTTGATTTTGCTGAATTCGGAAACGGGAGCAAGTGGAAATATGAGGCAAATCCCTTGCTTGGTATTGAAAACTTCAAGATTGACTGGAGTGGCGCCAAGTTCAGCTATCTTGACTCTACGTATAATCTGAGAATGAAGACGCATCATATAGGAGAGTCTGATACATCGTTGCAGATACAGTCCTGCGCAGCTGTTACGATTGTCATAAACGGAGTAACGGTTAACATAGACAGAAGCAACATAGATAGGAATAAACGCGCTACCTGTTCTAATGCATCAGCTAAAATGGACCGTGATAATGACGGAGAAGATGATGACAGAGATGATGATCATGGCGACAAAGACGACGACGATCATAACAGCAATTGTACAACAAACGTTACGCTGCCCTTTGCCTTGAGTCCTGAGATGGCAATCACAATTACTCATGATACGGTCACTGAATCTATTTACGTTGCTGACTACTACACAGCAGCAGTCGGCAAGTATAAACTGACCGGAAGATTTGACGCAACAGGCATAGACTTCAGCATACTCAATCCTAACCTCAGCCTGACCGTTGCATTAGGAGACCAGGGATTCAGTGGAACACTCGTTATTGACCAGGCAACGTGGACGAAGATTAGATCCAATCAGTGGGTATACGACCCTAATTAAGAAAATAAGTCATCTCCAAAGATGATGCATAAGCAACGCCTGAAGAGGGAGCAAACAAATGCTCCCTCTTTTTTATCAGTCCTGCCGGGCGCACAATAAAAAAGGGTATCCAGAAACTATTGGAATACCCTTTAACGCAGATGCTGATTACTTATTCTCTTCAGACTTGACTTTATCAGCCCCAGCTTCTTTAGAGGCTTCTTCCTTAATCGATACATCCCTGACGAAATCAGCGCATTTTATATCTCTGCCACTTACGGAAAACATCTTCTGGCAGGTGGCCCTCCATGCGCATAGTATGCAAATGTCTTTTGACATTTTTATCTCCCTATTTATGTTATTTCAAATTCCCTGTGCCAAAGAAATGTAAGAACAGCTTCTATATTGGATGAAATATTTTCTTTTGCGTTTATTATAAAGATTTTTTTATTAATATGAAACAGTTCCCTGACAATCCGCTCTGCCGTAATTGTTTTTTTATATCGTCTGCGGAGTTCGTTTTCGAACATGGGTATGATCTTATCTTTCATCCTCAGCTCGGTATCTACAAAAAAGACTGAGATGTCTGGTGAGAGATCTTCTATACGGTCCAGAAAGAACGTTATCTCCCTGTCATAAATCCCTTTTGGAGGTGAAGACTTTATTTCCATATAGAGCAGCGATGAATCTACCTTTGCCAGCAGATCATAGTCACCTCCGACCCTGGGTCTCTTAAACTTGACCCCCCAGGCGGCTTCAGCATGGAAATCATTTTTAATTAACCGTGACACAAACCATTCCAGGGTTTCTCCGAAACTTTTTACAGGGCGTTTAGTGAGGCGATATCCTTTGCCGAATGCTTCGGCGAGCCCGGCTTTCAGAAGGAAATCGATATACTGCGCTGAGACCTCTATTGTTGCATACCTTGTGACTTTTTCAAGCGTAAAAGAGTACTGGTGTTTTATTACATCCCTGAGAAATAGTCTGAAGGAGTATTTTTTCAGCTTATTAAAGAAGGCCGCTTTATATTTCCTGTCCGGAGTCAACAGGTCATCCGAAGGTT
This sequence comes from Thermodesulfovibrionia bacterium, assembly GCA_020053105.1. Taxonomy (GTDB): domain Bacteria; phylum Nitrospirota; class Thermodesulfovibrionia; order UBA6902; family UBA6902; genus UBA6902. Next base: position 31,281 of record JAGVNU010000102.1, on the reverse strand, counting down.
CTTTTCTATAGATTGTGAACCCGCGTCTCTTCAGCATGATTTCAAGGGAAGGGCTGAGTCCGGATATTATTTTATTTAGACGCCTGTTCTCGGCTTTCAGGCGTTTAATTTCATCAGTCATTAATATAATTGTATTGCAATATATGTAACAGCCGCAATATATTTATTTCTTAATGCAAGCTGGTATCTTTGCGGATTAAGAGAAATGGGTGAGCAGGCTCAGTGCCCGGTTGAAAGCCGCATTATTTCTTCGATCTTGTCCCAGTCCACGCTGTTCTTGATGCAGTCATATACATGAAGACGAATGCCCTGTGTTTTTACCCTTGTCCCGTTGATTCTAACTCCAAGGTCAGTGATCTTTTCAGAGTGAATGCCTTTTTCTATTTCATAATCACAGGCGATCCCGATGACGCCTTTTATATTTTTTCTCTGAACAAGTCTTTTCGTAAAGCCGACACTGGGAGTGATGTAAAACTGATAACCTTTTTTTTCTGCGGATTCAAAAACCTTTCCGCATCCGCAGAGTTTGCATTTACTGCATAATACACCGTCAGACTTGGAGAACTTGGCAGGGCATTTATCGTCTATAAGACAATGGGGAAGAATTACCGCTATGTCTTCTTTTCTCAGCTTCTGAAAGTCGTCCCTGTAATAATCATTGATAGTTGCCATGATGTTGGGTCTTTTCAGTCCCAGCATGCTACGGAGTTTGTATGTGTAAATATTTCCAAGAAATTTTAGTTTATTTAACATGGTTCGATATATATAAATTCAAATTAAACAGATTTAATTCTACTAATAAGTGTAATCCCTAAATTAACTATTTGCAATCAGGAGACCATAAAATACGTAAGTCAAATAAGAGGCATCCTGTTTTGGATATTACATGGCCTGTAATATAAATATGAATAAAAGGGCAGGGGATGATTTTGATAAACATAGGGCTCAGTTAGTATAATTTAACATCCTGTACAACATATTTTGCCATCTGAAAGGAGCTGAAAATGGAACTTGCCGACATATTGCCTCTTGAGAAATGGCTTGAACTGGAGAAAGATATTTTCAACAGGTCCGGCCTGGCATCAAATGTATTTAACGTAAATGGGATAAGAATAACCGATTACAAGGTGTGGGTGAATCGGCTATGTCCGGCAGTCAAGGCGGATGACGGGGGGCAAAGCTTTATATGTTCCGTTGCTCACATGAACATTGCCGGTATGGCAAAAGAAAGGAAGGAGCCGGTTGTTGGCGAATGTGATGCTGGATTGTTGAAAGTGGTTGTCCCGATCTTTGTGAATGGTAAGTTCCTGGGTATCGTTGGCGCCTGTGGACTTCTGCTTGACGACGGCGAAGTTGATTCATTTATGATAAACAGGACCATCGATATGGATGAAGATAAAATAGCGGAGCTGTCCGGCGAGATCAGGAGAATATCAAGTGATGAAGTTGAAGCGCTGGGAAAATACATTGCGGAGCGTTTAGATACAATTGTGAGCGACTACAGGCCGAGATAGGCCTTTTTTACAGCTTCATTTGAGAGAAGCCTGTCTGCATAATCTTCGAGTACAATCCTGCCGTTTTCCATTACGTAACCCCTGTTGGCAACCTGCAGGGCCAGGTTGGCATTTTGTTCTACGAGAAAGATGGTTGTCTTTTGCTCAGAGTTGATCTTTCTGATTATATCGAAAATTTGCCTGACGATTTTGGGGGCGAGTCCCAGCGACGGCTCATCCAGTAATAACAGGCGCGGTCTGGCCATGAGAGCTCTGGATATTGCAAGCATCTGCTGTTCTCCGCCGCTTAATGTCCCGCCTGCCTGATTCCGCCTCTCTGTAAGAATGGGAAACAGCCCGAATACATATTCAATGTCATCTGCAATGCCGTCTTTGTCTGTCCGCAGAAAGGCGCCCATATGCAGATTTTCCATTACCGTTAATTGCGGGAATATATGGCGTCCTTCCGGCACCTGTGATATGCCGAGTGAAACTATTTTGTCAGGACTCACATTGTGAATGGGTTGGTCCATGAAAAGTATTTCCCCTGATCCGGGAGGCGTGATTCCTGAAATTGACATGAGTGTGGTAGTTTTGCCCGCCCCGTTTGATCCGATAAGGGTTATTATTTCTCCTTCACGGACTTCAATGTTTACGCCTTTTAAGGCCTGAATATTCCCATAGAATGTTTTTACATTAACAAGCTTAAGCAACGAATTCCTCTCCAAGGTATGCCTTTATAACGACCGGATTGTTTCTTATCTCTTCAGGTGTGCCCTCAGCGATTTTCTTCCCGTAATCCATGACCGCTATACGGTCTGATATGCTCATCACAAGCCTCATGTCGTGCTCTATGAGCAGGATTGCAATATTTTCTTCATCCCGGATTTTAGAGATCAGGGCATCCAGTACCCCGGTCTCTTGTGGATTCATACCTGCTGCCGGTTCATCAAGCAGAAGGAGAAAGGGCTCAGTGGCCAAGGCTCGGGCTATTTCAAGGAGCCTCTGCGCGCCGTAGGGCAGGTTGCCGGCAAATTCATTTACGTATTGAGATATGCCTATCTTTTCAAGAATATGATAGCTGTGCTCCACTGTCGCTTTCTCTTCCCTTTCTGTTGCCTTCCCTCTGAATACGGCGCCTGCAATGCGCGCGCGGGTGCGGCAATGACGGCCGATCATGACATTTTCAAGGACAGTCATATTGGGGAAAAGACGAATGTTCTGAAAGGTCCGGGTGATGCCTTTTCTTGTGATGATATTAGGTGTTAATCCGTTTATTGTCCCGGTCCCTCCCCCTGGAGGTGAAATGAACACGCTGCCTTCCGAAGGGGCATAGATACCGGTTATGCAGTTGAACAGGGTCGTCTTGCCAGCGCCGTTGGGACCGATCAGTGCCAGAATTTCCCTTTCTTTGACATCCAGGTCAAGATGATCAACCGCACGCAGGCCTCCGAAATCTACGGTCAGTTTTTTAATCTCCATTACCGGTTTCATTTACTTTGCTCTCCGGAGATATTGATGCCTGCAAATTTATAAGTGCGTCTTACATTGCTGATTATGCCCTGCGGACGGAATACCATCATGATTACGAGAATGGCGCCGAAAAGGAGCATCCTGTATTCTGAAAAGGCCCTTAAATATTCCGGGAGGAGAATAAGAACGAACGCGCCGATAATGACCCCGGTGATTGAGCCCATGCCTCCCAGTACGACAATGGAAAGTATGATGGCTGATTCCAGGAAAGTGAAGCTTGCAGGATTAATAAATGTAGTCTTGGCTGCAAATAATACCCCCATCATTCCGGCCCATGTTGCTCCGAGTGCGAAGGCTGATAGCTTTGTCTTTGTCTTGTCTATCCCCATGGCCTCACACGCTATCTCATCTTCCCTAAGGGCGACCCAGGCCCGGCCTATCCTGGAATTCTGGAGTCTGTTCACCACAAAAACCGTAAACAGGGCAATTGCGATCATGAGAAAATAGATATAAACAGTTGCGTTCTGCAAAGAAAGCTGCGCGCCGAAAAAAGACGGCCTGTCGATGTTTGCAATTCCGCTTGGGCCGAAAGAGAAATCGTTCCAGTTTTCAAGGACAAGCCTGATGATTTCTCCGAATCCGAGGGTCACTATCGCAAGGTAATCTCCCCGTAAACGCAACACTGGAAAACCAAGGAGTATTCCGAAAAGGGCGCCCATAAAGGCCCCTGCCGGAAGCACGGCCCAGAAGCCAAGGCCGAAATGATGATTCAGCAGGCCGTACGTATATGCCCCTACAGCGTAAAAGGCGACATACCCCAGATCAAGCAGCCCCGCAAGACCTACAACTATATTCAGGCCGAGACCGAGCACAACATACATGAGTGCAGTTGTCATGATGTTTACCTGGTATGCAGAGAAGATAAACGGGAATGAGACCCCGAGGACTGAGAGCACAGCAATCAGGGGAATAAAGAGCCTCCGTTCTTCACGTACCCGCTGTATAAAAGGTGTTTTATGCCTGTCGTCGGCTCTGTTTTTTTTCAGCCCCGACTCCTTTTGCCTGATCATGTACCGCCATACAAAAGAGAGGATAAAACTCCCCACGCCCACAAAGACCATGTTCCGCCATCTCCATTCAACCACCTTTTCAATCGGATTGACGCGAATTACCATGATAGGGAAAGTGAGGAACATGAACCAGATGGAGGCTAAAAATGATTTTTTAATTTCGGAGAGTTTTCGCATTTTTACAGTCTCATGACATATTTAAATAAAGAAATCACAAATTCCAGGCATCATATAACAAATAAATCCCAAATCACAATAGGCAAATTACAAACATGCTGTTTTGATAATTGTGATTTTGCTGTTTGATATTTATTTGGAATTTATTATTTGTCATTTGGAACTTTTATTGTTTACACCTTCTGCGCCTTCGATTTGCCGAGTATACCCGCCGGCCTGAATATCAAAATGAGCACAAGCAGCGCAAATGCAAATACATCTTCATAGTCGCTCGATACATAACCTGTCGCAAAGCTTTCTGTCCAGCCGAGGATAAAGCCGCCAAGAACAGCGCCGGGAATACTCCCGATCCCGCCGAGCACAGCAGCAGTGAAGGCCTTGATTCCGGCAATGAAACCGATATAGAAATTAATCTGTCCTATATGAGAAGCAATAAGAACGCCTCCTATGGCGGCCAGCGCTGATCCGATAATAAATGTAATCGAAACTATCCGGTTGACGTCTACTCCGACAAGCATGGCCATTTTTCTGTCCTGTGCTGTTGCGCGCATGGCCTTTCCGATTTTTGTAAACTTGATGACCAGAGTCAATATAATCATGACAACAGAGGTTGTGAGAAAAATCATCAGCTCCGTTGAGCTGAAAATGTGCTCGTACTTTTTCATGAACTGAAATTCTGGGACAAGTCCCGGGAAAGGAAGAAAGTCCGACGTCTGAGCCAGGAGCACATAATTCTGAAGAAATACCGACATGCCGATGGCGCTTATCAAAGGCGAAAGACGCGGCGCATGCCGAAGGGGTTTATAGGCAATTTTTTCGATGGTAAATCCATAAGCGGATGAATATATAACTGCAACCAGAGACGCCAGAATGAGGATGGAAATCTCATTAAAGCCATACAGGGTCAGGACACTTGCAGTGATCAGGGCCGTAAAGGCGCCGATCGTGTATATCTCGCCGTGAGCAAAATTGATAAGCTCGATTATGCCGTATACCATAGTGTAGCCAAGGGCTATCAGGGCATAAATGCTTCCTCTGGTAAGGCCGCCAAGAAAGAGCTGGATAAAATATTCCATAACGACTTTATATAATACGTGATTTCTTATTTATTGTGAAATAGAATTGACTTTCAGGAGAGCTCCACATAAAAAAAGGGACAAGCTTTAAAGCTTATCCCTGAGAATGATGTCTATTATGATCTATTTCACTTCAGCATACTCACCATTTTTTACCTGATACATAGAGAACCCTACACCTATCGCATCACCGCGTTCGTCAAACCTGATCTTCCCAAGAGGCGTATCCACGTATTCGGTCCTCAACGCATTGGTAACCGCTTTATAATCCGTGGAGCCCGCCTTTTCTATCGCATTAAGCAGGGCCTGCGTTGCGGCATAGGCGTTGAGAAAGAAGGCGCCTGGGTCTGATCCGTAGGCTTTTTTATGGGCATCAGCAGCAGCTATTGCAAGGGGATTTTTTGAAACGTCCTTAGGCCCGGTGGCATAAACGCCTTCGGCGTATTCACCCGCGACTTTAATAAAGGTCATGTCTTTGACACCGTCATCGGAAATAAATACGGTGTCCATTTTTTTCTTGCGCATGAGCATTACCAGTTTGGATGCCTCAGGATGATAGCCGCCGTATATCACGGCCTCGGCCTCAGAGTTTTTTATTTTTTGGATAACGGCGGAATAATCGACCGCACCGGGAGTAATGCCCTCATATAATACGACTTCAGCCCTGCCTGATTTATCAAGGAATTCCTTTGCAAACTCTGCGAGCCCTTTTCCATAATCACCTTTGTCATGCAATACGGCTATCTTTTTCAGCTTCAGGATATCCAGTGCAAAATCTACCTCGAGTTTTGCCTGAGCATCATCAGAGGCAATGGTACGGAAGAAGTTGGGATAATTTCCGCTCTGTGTTAATTGTGGATTGGTAGCAGAGGGGGACATGGTAATTATTTTTGACTCTTTATAAATTCCTAACGCCGCTTTTGTGGCCCCGCTGCAGATATGACCCAGGACAACGTGGACCTCGTTAGAAAGGAGCTTGGAGGCTATATTCGTGGCCACTTCAGGTTTACAGACATCATCTTCAACAAGCAGCTCCACTTTTCTGCCGAGTATGCCGCCTTTTGCATTTATATCTTTAACAACCAGTTCAGCTGCCTTCAGAGTCGGAAGTCCATAGGATGCAAGGTCCCCGCTATGGGCGCCGGCTACGCCTACCCTGATTGATCGGGATTGAAGTTTGGTGCAGGATATAGCAATTATAATCGACAGTATCACAGCTAATGACAGAAACAATCTTATGACCGTACTCTTCATACAGATACACCTCCAAAAAATTGTCATATTATCAATGCGGAGAATTACGCCATTATATTAATTAAGAAAAATTAAATCAATAAAAAAAACTGATGTGTTAAAATAATACCTACAAAAAAACGGGGGTCCTATGAAAAGAATACTGGTAACAGGCGGAGCAGGTTTTCTCGGTTCACATCTCTGTGAAAGATTGCTTAAGGACGGCAATGAGGTGCTGTGTGTCGACAATTTCTACACGGGCCGCAGGTCCAATGTAGTCAACTTCATCCAGAAGCCATTCTTTGAAGTAATGAGGCATGATGTATGTTTTCCTCTTTATGTGGAAGTCGATGAGATTTATAATCTGGCCTGTCCGGCATCGCCTATCCATTACCAGTTCGACCCTGTGCAGACTACGAAGACCTCAGTTCACGGGGCCATCAATATGCTGGGGCTTGCAAAGAGGGTGAAGGCCAAAATAATGCAGGCGTCGACTTCTGAAGTTTACGGCGATCCGAAGGTCCACCCCCAGCCGGAGTCGTACTGGGGGAATGTCAACCCTGTCGGTTATCGTTCCTGCTATGATGAAGGGAAACGTTGTGCCGAGACCCTTTTCTTTGACTACAAACGCCAGCACAATCTCAGGATAAAAGTTGCCAGGATCTTTAATACCTACGGCCCGCGGATGCATCCGGATGACGGCCGTGTTGTCAGCAACTTCATCATGCAGGCCCTAAATGGGAAACCTATTACCGTCTATGGAAAGGGCCGGCAGACGAGAAGTTTCTGCTATGTTGACGACATGATTGACGGCTTTGTAAGTCTTATGGCCACGCCTGATGACTTTACCGGGCCGGTGAACCTCGGCAATCCCACGGAATTTACCATACTGGAGCTTGCGCATAAAGTTATAGAACTGACCCAGTCGAAATCAAAGATTGTATTTAATGACTTGCCGCACGATGACCCCACTCAGCGGCAGCCTGATGTTGCTCTTGCCAAAAAGACCCTCAAGTGGAAGCCCAAGGTCGATCTTGAAGACGGACTTAAAGAGACTATCGAATATTTCAGAAAGTTAAAGATCGATCCATGAGTAGGGGCGGGGCCATCCCGCCCTATATCCAATGTCGACACTGAAATGCGGCCCTCCCTTGAACATGCGAGTGATTCAGTATAAACTTGTATTGAACAATTTCTCATGAAAACCATATCGCTAACTATAGACGGCAAGTACATCCAGACGGCAGAAGGCACTTCCATTCTCAAGGCGGCAAGAGAGAACGGAATCTATATCCCCACTCTCTGTTATCATCCGAGGACCAGGCAGGCAGGCAAATGCAGGATGTGCATTGTCGAAGTGAAAGGACTGCCAGGGTTGCAGGTCTCATGTTCCATTCAGGCACAGGCCGGAATGGTAGCGCTTACCAATACCGAAAAGATCATAGAGACCAGGAAAATGATAGTAGAGCTATACCTGTCAAGCGGCAGACATGATTGTCTCTCATGCGAGGCAAGCGGAGAATGTGAACTTCAGGACGCTGCATATCATCTCGGAATCACGAAGTCCGGCTTTCCTGTCCTGGACAAGAATATCACCATTGATCATTCAAACCCGATGATAATCAGGGACATGAATAAGTGCATTCAATGTTACCGCTGCATTTCCGGGTGTAATGAAATCGCAGTCAACGAAGTCCTGGATATGGGTTACCGCGGCAGCAGGATGACGGTTGTCTGCGATACCGACAAACCCATGGGCAAATCCTCCTGCGTAGTTTGCGGGGAATGCGTGCAGCTTTGCCCGACCGGCGCTCTGGTTGAGAAAAAGGCCGTTGGAAAAGGACGGACCTGGGAAACTGAAAAGACCAAAACAACCTGTCCATACTGCGGTGTCGGCTGCCAGATGCATCTTCATGTAAAAGACAATAAGATTATCAAGGTCACCGGGGTTGAAGACTCTGGGCCCAATTACGGCGCTCTTTGCGTCAAGGGGAGATTCGGATACGATTTTGTCCATTCACCTGAACGCCTGAAGACGCCCCTTATAAAAAAGGACGGCAGATTTGAGGAAGTAAGCTGGGAAGAGGCCCTCGATTATACTGCAAAAAGACTTTCGGAGATAAAGCAGGCGCACGGCCCTGATTCAATAGTCGGGATAGGCTGCGCACGGTCTACAAATGAGAGCAATTATGTGATGATGAAATTTATGCGCGCGGCAATAGGCACAAACAATGTCGACCACTGCGCGCGGACCTGACATGCCCCCACGGTGGCCGGTCTGGCCTCCACACTCGGCGCAGGGGCAATGACGAATTCCATCGCTGAGATTGAGGACGTGCCTGTTATCTTTGTGATCGGGTCCAACACTACAGAATCTCATCCGGTCATTTCATACAGCATGAAAAGGGCGGTGAAAAAAGGAAGCCGGCTGATTATTGCAGACCCGAGGAAGATAGAGCTGACGAGATGGGCGGCGCGTCATTTTCAGCTTAAGGTCGGCAGCGATATAGCGCTGCTCAATGCGGTCATGCATGAAATTATCAGGAATGAATGGCAGGACCGTTATTTTATAGATAATCACACCGAAGGCTTTGAGCAACTGAAAGAAACAGTGAATATGTATACACCTGAATATGCCTCTGATATATGCGGACTCAGCGCAGGTGAAATCAGGGAACTGGCAAGTATCCTCGGCACTGCCGAAAAGGTAGGGCTTTTTTACACTCTCGGAATTACCGAGCACACAACCGGAACGGACAATGTCAGGACCTGTGCAAACCTGCAAATGCTTCTGGGGAATATCGGTATAGAAAACGCAGGAGTCAATCCGCTCAGGGGTCAGAACAATGTCCAGGGCGCTTGTGATATGGGTGTGCTGCCTGATGTATATACCGGCTATCAGCAAGCCTCAAATCCCGTGACCAGGGGGAAATTTGAAAAGGCATGGGGGACAGGAAAACTGCCTGACTCTGAAGGCACAAAGATACCGGCAATGTTTGACGGCATTAACAACGGTGATATAAAAGCGCTCTATCTTATCGGGGAGAACCTCGTGATGTCGGAGCCGAACCAGGCCCATACCATTAAGACGCTTAAGAACGTTGAGTTTCTGATAGTGCAGGATATTTTCATGAATGAGACCGCTGAATACGCGGATGTGGTCCTGCCTGCAGCGTGTTATGCAGAGACTGAAGGGACATTCACCAATACAGAGCGGCGTGTGCAGCGTGTCCGAAAGGCAGTGGAGCCGCCGGGGACGGCAAAGGATGACTGGTGGATTACAGGAGAAATAGCGCGGAGGATGGGATTTGTTATGGAATATAATTCTGCTGAACAAATATGGGAGGAAATCCGGTCCCTGTCTCCAGCCATGGCCGGCATAACGTATGAAAGGATCGAGCTCCAGGGCATTCAATGGCCCTGTCCGGACACTGATCACAGCGGGACGTGTTACCTGTACTGTGATAACGTGTTCCCTTGCGGCAAGGCCAGATTTCAGCCTGCTCATTGGAAGCCGGCCGCAGAGGTCCCGGATGAAGAGTATCCATTTGTCCTGACGACCGGAAGGCGTCTCTGGCATTACCACACCGGGACCCAGACAAGGAGGTCCGCGGGTTTCAGTGAAATATGTCCTGAGGAGCTGATTGAAGTGAATCCGGCGGACGCGGGAAAACTCAATATCAATGACGGTGATTATATAATGGCTGTTTCCAGAAGAGGAAAGGTGAGGGTGAAGGCTTGGGTGACCGGTCGTGTAATGACCGGTGTCTGTTTCATGACCTTTCATTTTAATGAAGCATGCGCGAACGTACTTACCAACGATGCCTTTGATCCTGTTACGGGCACGGCGGAATACAAGGCCTGTGCCATACGCCTGGAGAAGTTATAGGTAACGTTTCTCACCCGAACGAGGAGAGACTTATGCAGGAGCATAAATGATAGATGAAATGATGAGACAGACAATCGAGGGGATAATTAAAAAGCTCCCCTGCCGGGATTCCGCGGTTGTACCGTCCCTTTCCTATATTCAGAAGGTAAAGGGCCATATCTCAGAAAGCGATATGGAGGACCTGGCAGTCATACTGCAGTTTCCAGAGGCGCGCATTTTCAGCGCGGCAAGCTTTTATTCCATGCTGAAGTTAAAGCCGAAGTCGAGGCATCACATCCAGGTCTGCACGAATGTCTCCTGTTCATTGATTGAAACAGTAACTCTGTTTGACTATATCTCCGAAAAGCTGGGCATCGGGGACGGAGAAACGACCCCTGACGGTTTATTCAGCCTCGAAGCCGTGGAATGTCTCGGCTCCTGCGGTTATGCGCCGGCAATGATGATTAACACCGAACATTATGAGAACCTGAGTTTCGAAAAGGTTGATGAGATTATGGATGCTATAATTAAGGGGTAGCGGCAAACGGCCGTTCGCCCTTACAAGTAACAGCATTATCATGAATGAAATTTTACTGAAAAACAGAGGCGTCCCCAATTCACAATCATTGGATGTCTACACAAGCCGGGGAGGCTATACAGCTCTTAAGAAGGCGCTCGCCTTGACGCCTGGCGATATTATCACATTGGTTGAAGAGTCAGGACTACGGGGCCGGGGAGGAGCCGGTTTTCCAGCAGGGGCCAAATGGAAACTGCTGACAAAATACAGGGTGAAAACCGTGTATCTGATCTGTAATGCGGATGAAGGCGAACCAGGGACGTTCAAGGACAGATACGTAATGGAATTTGACCCTCATTTGCTGCTTGAGGGAATGGCTATAGCTGCTTACGCAACCGGCGCCCATCACGGGTTTATTTACATCCGGGGGGAATATGACTGGATAGCAAAGATACTGTTGAAGGCCATAGAAGAAGCACAGGCCAAAGGTTTTATCGGAAGCAACGTCATGGGGTCTGATTATTCTTTTTATATTGATGTCTTCAGGGGCGCCGGTTCTTACGTATGCGGCGAAGAAACCGCCCTCATTGAGTCTCTCGAAGGCAAGGCAGGGAGGCCGAGGCTGAAACCCCCATTCCCGGCGGCATATGGTCTCTATGGTGAGCCTACTGTAATACACAATGTTTCTACTCTGTCATACATTCCCTTTATTGTTGAAAACGGCCCGGAAGCGTATAAGTCAATCGGGGCGCGCATGAGCGGAGGGACTGCCCTTTTCAGCATAAGCGGACATGTCAACAAACCCGGACTTTATGAATATCCAATGGGGACCGCTTTAAGAGAGTTGATATATGAGGCAGCAGGCGGGATAAGAGGAGGCAAAAATTTAAAAGCGGTCATCCCCGGCGGACTTTCTGCTCCTGTTCTGAGAAGCGATGAAATAGATGTTGCAATGGATTATCCGTCTCTGAACGCAGCCGGCACCATGCTCGGCTCCGGCGGAATTATTGTCCTGGATGAGGATACTTCTATTCCCATGATCACCCGGAAGACAGCGAGGTTCTTTGCCCACGAATCATGCGGCCAGTGCACGCCGTGCCGTGAAGGGACAAACATGATACGGCATTTAACAGACAGGATAATCGCGGGTGAGGGAAGCGCCCAAACCATAGAGCAGATTCTCAGATTATGCCGCTATATAAGAGGCTCAACAATCTGCGCATTCGGGATTGCCGCGACACTTCCGGTTGAAGCGCTGATAAAGAAGTTCAGAAATGAATTCGAGGCGCTGCTTCGTGATTGAAGATTAAGCAGAAAGTTTTACAGCATCAGGGGAGGGTTCATTATTTCAGAATCTTCCCGCCCACCCTTTATTATTACCTTGCGTCCGTCAATTGAGAGCCGGCCTTCGGAATAAAGTCTGATTGCGTGCGGGAATATTTTATGTTCCTGTTTGAGTATCCTCTGGCCGAGACTTTCTTCCGTGTCATCATGATACGCCGGGACCGCCGCCTGGATTATAATAGGACCTGTATCCATCCCCTCGTCCACAAAATGGACTGTGCAGCCAGATATTTTTACACCATAATCAGCCGCCTGTTTCTGCCCGTGAAGTCCGGGGAAGGACGGGAGCAGGGCAGGGTGGATGTTCATTATTCTGTTCCGGTACTGGTCTATAAGGGCCTTCCCCACTACGCGCATGAAACCTGCAAGAATGACAAGTTCAACGCCTCTTTTATTCAACTCCCCGGCAACATGAAAATAATACGTGTCCTTGCCGGCAAAATCCTTTGGCCTCAAAATGAGCGGTTCAATATTATGCTTTTTCGACCTTTCAATCGCGTATGAATCCGGATTGTCCGTAATTAATACGGCTATCCTGGCATTGATATATCCGGAATCAATAGCGTTGATGATTGCCTGAAAGTTAGTTCCTCCGCCTGAGGCTAAAACACCGAGAGTAAGCATGGGTCAATTATAAACGAAACAATTTAAATACGTCCACAGTGGAAGTGGTCCGTGCTTTAGCTCAAAGCCGCATGTCTCTATCAAGCATAGGTTTAAAAGGCTTTGGCTCGTGGTTGATGAATTCATTGAACCCGTTTAGAAAATCCAGAAGTCTGTCCATACTGACCTTACCATCGACAATAACCGGGTTGTGTCTGTGAGCAGATAAGTATCGCATGTCTTCTCTCATGGAAGAAGATTTTGCAAGTCTTAATAATTCTTCTTTTTCATTTGCATTAAGCATTGCCGTATTTCTCCCTGAGTTTATGGAAAAGTTCGGTGCAATTAAATAAATCAAAATACTCTTTGATCATGGTCCAGTCGATATTTTTTTTATTTGCTGCCATCAGTGACTCGATGTCGGACAAATCCAGAGATTTTCTGGACTCATCACTTACCATCCCCTGCAACTTAAACCCTATAAGGTCTTCTATCCTCAGTACCTTTACAGTTCCTGTTCCGTTAAAAATCTGCTTTTCTTCAGTCCGCTGAAGCATACTTAATGACGGTGTCCTGAAGGCATGAAGAAAATCAACCTCGCCGAATATTATAAGCGGAGACAAATACTGGGATACATTCTCTGTTTTATGACGGCATTCATAGCCCAGACCTTTCATGATCGAATCTGCCTTATCTATATCGTCACGGTGCACAAGGAAATCAATATCAACTGTCCCGCGAGCAACACCCCACGCGCCAAGCGCCATCCCGCCCATGAGAGCATAACGAATGTCCCGCTCTTTGAAAGCAGTCAGAAGTTTTTCGAGAACAAGCTTAAAATCCATCACGGACATTTTAACATATTAACCAGGGACAACTTTATCGTATCTTGTCCATGTCCCCTCCTAACTCACCAAATCACTATTATCTAATTCACTACACGCCAACGGCGTGCTGTCGCAATCCCTTTTTAATCAGGTCTTCTTTGTTTCTAATACTTACTTAGCTAATGGCAGCGGTAAATGTCAGTCGCAATCCCTTTTTAATCAGGTCTTCTTTGTTTCGGTGTAATAAATGCATGCAACAACGATTAAGTCGCAATCCCTTTTTAATCAGGTCTTCTTTGTTTCATCAGAGGAAATTACATGACTGATTATCTATACAACGTCGCAATCCCTTTTTAATCAGGTCTTCTTTGTTTCAAGCGTACATGTTGTTATTACGTTGACGTACAACGGTCGCAATCCCTTTTTAATCAGGTCTTCTTTGTTTCCTCAAAACATATGCCAGACCATCTAAGCTCCGCCCGTCGCAATCCCTTTTTAATCAGGTCTTCTTTGTTTCAGTCGCAGGCATCTCAAGTGATTGAAGAACTTAACGTCGCAATCCCTTTTTAATCAGGTCTTCTTTGTTTCCGAAGTAATTAAAATACTTGAAAAGATTAAAAGTCGCAATCCCTTTTTAATCAGGTCTTCTTTGTTTCCACGTTAGATTTAAATGGAAATAAGTCGTGGTGTCGCAATCCCTTTTTAATCAGGTCTTCTTTGTTTCAGGGGATCGACAATGACTATGGAGTTATCCCCGGGTCGCAATCCCTTTTTAATCAGGTCTTCTTTGTTTCCAGGGACCGGTGAGAATTGGAACGCTTGAATATGTCGCAATCCCTTTTTAATCAGGTCTTCTTTGTTTCGCAGATATGATAGAAATAATAGCACAACATGCGTCGCAATCCCTTTTTAATCAGGTCTTCTTTGTTTCTTAGCCGCAGAGGTAATTGGCGCAACAACTGGGTCGCAATCCCTTTTTAATCAGGTCTTCTTTGTTTCTCCCAGGGTGTTAAACTCGCGGGGCAGGGGGTCGCAATCCCTTTTTAATCAGGTCTTCTTTGTTTCAAATGGATTATAAAGAACCGAGGGATTGGTGGTTGTCGCAATCCCTTTTTAATCAGGTCTTCTTTGTTTCGGAGGAGTTCGCAAAACACCTCTGCTCCTAAGTGTCGCAATCCCTTTTTAATCAGGTCTTCTTTGTTTCGGAGATCAAATGATAAAAATAATTGTAGATAGGGGTCGCAATCCCTTTTTAATCAGGTCTTCTTTGTTTCTATAACCCGTATGAATGGACGGTGCATTGCGTCGCAATCCCTTTTTAATCAGGTCTTCTTTGTTTCGAATAACCATGACAACAAGGGACAATAAACCAGTCGCAATCCCTTTTTAATCAGGTCTTCTTTGTTTCATTATATCCGTAGTGTACGGCAAAATGGCCCGGGTCGCAATCCCTTTTTAATCAGGTCTTCTTTGTTTCCCACATATGCGATTTGTTTTTATCATTCTTTGCATTACAAGGCCGGTTGTGCAGATTTTTGTGTTGATCGATATCAACCTATTTCACCTCCTTTATTAAATCTTAAATTTAGAATATTGAATCGAAGTTGATATTTTCAGGAACTGAAGAATTCAACGCCATCCGGCAACCTGTCCCCGCGTCCCATAGCAATCACCTTCCCGGCTGACGGCAGCGGATATATCCGTATATCATCTTCTTCCTCATTAATCAGATTGCTAAGCTCACCTTTCATCTTTTGCAGTTCCTGCCAAGTTAATAAGCAGTGAAAGACGGAATATTGAAGGTGCTTGCCTTTACCTGCCATAAATTTATATACCTTTCCAAGCCTTCTCGGATTGGCTATATCGTAACATACCAGATAGTCAGCTTTCATATTATAAATACCCCCTCACCCTTGCCCTCTCCCTCAAGTGGAGAGGGTTAAGCGGAGTTATTATTTGTAAGCATCTCCCTCATCAGGGCAAACAGTTCATCAAGTATATTCTCAATCTTGACCTCAATAGCAGCTCGCCTGTTTTCAAATCTTTGCACGATGTTCCTCATGCCCTCATCTGTAATGAACCATTGTTCCCGGTCTTTCTCTATTAATTTGCTGTCCCTGGACGAATTAAAAAATTGCAGGGTCTGCAAGTCACTCAAGCCGCCCATTATATAGCAAATATCAAGGGCAAGCCCGAAATTGTGCCGCCGGTGAATGACACCCAGATGCGGGTCCAGTCCGGAATCTATCATGCGCTCTACTATTATATTGCGAAGGATGTTTGTGATAATGCCGTTTACTACGATCCATTTGCGCTCACCGACTTTCCGCAAAGTCCTGAGAATCTCCTGATAGTTGCCTTCTCCAAAACCGACAGTTTCAAACCTTGGCATCAATCTCGGCAGAAACTTCCTTAGTAAAGCCATCTGCAGCAAAGCGCGTTTTGAATTGACCCACTGCTCAAAGTGGTCTATATTATCCTTAGACTCGAGGAATATCTTCTGCTCTTTGTAATGATCAGGCAGCCTGTGATTATAGGGAAGGACTACCGCTGTCTCATCGGTCCTGTTATTCATGAAAGTGATCGGGGTGTTGTTTTCAGCGAACAGGGTTATTGTTCCTGAATCGAGTTTGACATTGCCTATGATTATAACTCTGCCGACAAGCCGCGCCGGGATTCTTCTGCCTGCCTTGCCTTCTTCCTTAACCCATATAGAGGGTCCGTCCCTGAAAATTACCGGCTTACCTGTCTGATTTATATACAATGTCCTGCCCATCCATTATCCTCCTTGCAAGCCCCCTTACATCTTCGACCCATAGCGGGCGTGTATGTGTTACCCATTCTTCATACATGGGATAAAATCTCTTTCTGCTTTCTTTCTTCAGGTAGCAGCCGGGACGTTCGTCATTCATCGCGAAATCCCTGCCGGTAAAGGCCCTCTCCCTGAATATCTCCCATACAAACCTGTCAACCATCGGACGATACGGCTCTATCAGATCGCACGCGAGAGATTCGCGGCCGTAGTCGAACTGATGATAAAAACCGATGACAGGGTCAAGACCGATGACCTCAATCTCCCGCACAATGTCAAAGTGGACCAGCGTGTAGCAGAGCGACAGGACAGCATTTACCGGGTCTTCAGGCGGCCGCCTGTTTCTTTTATTGAATCCGAGCGAGTCAGGAAAGGCATCAGTGAATGCTCTGAAGTATGATGCTGAGGCCCCGCCTTCAAAGCCCCTTAATGAGTCTATTCCAATATCAGGCTTCCGCAATTCTTCAAGAATCCTCTCAAACACCTGGGATGCCTCTGTCATCTCTAAACGCAAATCAGGTCGCTGCTCCCTTATGTACAGCACGATATCACGCTGACCTTCAACTTTTCTTTTTACTATTTCGAACGCTAAATCCATAGGGAATGAAGACAGTGATTTCTCATACTGCTTCACTCTCAATATGCCGTTATTATGCAGCTTCCCATGAAGCATCCCGCAGAACCTGTTCCGCTTTCCTGAAAGAAACAGTACGCTAATATCGTTGCCCGCAAGCCTGTTCAGCACAGAGGTCTCAAGTGTGATATTGCCGACCATGATGACACGGTCAAGAGGATTGATCGGGACCATACCTTCACGCTCACCATTGGCGTAGAAGGCCAGGGCATCTCCGTCCAGCTTTATGTGAAGTTCTTTTCTGTCAATGTAAAGTGTACCCATTGTATCAACCTATGTAAAAATACTCCGGATCTTTCGGCTGGACGCCGATACCCAGCGTATGTGTCCTGCTCCTTCCATCCATTGTGAAGATATGCACCCTGTCTTCTTCCTCATCAATGATCCCGTCAATGGCCTTCTTAACGTAAACAAGCTCACCGTCCGTGAGAAAGCATTCAAACACAGACTTCTGCCCGCCGGTGCTGTATCCCTTGAGAAATTCTCTGGTCTGAGTCAGCCTCCTGTCGTCAGTTATGTCGTATGCTACGAGATAAAGCGTCCTGTCCATAGAATGAGAATAAAGGGATTGGAGGTGATATGTCAGTAAAAGAAACATTTCTGAAATGTTTCTTTTTGACAAAGAAGATAATTAAGTTGTCAAAGAGCAAAACTCCTAAAGCTCCATTTTAGGGAAAATAGGAGTATCTGAATCAATAAACATTTTGAGGCTTAATACGAAATCTCTCAACGTCATATATGTTTTTTCTTTAGAAGAATCAAAACCATGTGCGAGATAGGAGAAGTTTCTTGACGATTGAATTTTCAGGAACTCTGCTTCGTTTGCCTTAAAAGTCTTTCCGAGGTCATCTCCGAGAGCTTCGAGCAATCTAAATGCAGCCGTTTGGGGTATCTCTATTTTGTTTTTACGATGGTTTTTATAGTTTGCTATAAAGTCGGCTTTCAGACTGTCAGGAAGTTGATCTTTCTTAACATCGGATGTATTTATGTTGTACTGATTTAACAGTCGTTCTTGCGCGAGCATCTCAACCAGCCGGTAAAGCCTCAATATTGCATCGTCGACTTTGCCTTCTTCAAATCTTCTTTCAGCATTTGAATACATATCAAGGATGAGCGAACGGGAAGGTTTCTTCCCATTTTTAACAAGTTCTTCAAGGCAAGATCGCAGGCTCTCGGTCTCTCTGGCAAACTTAACTATGGATTTGTCGCCAAGTTCGATTATTTCGTCTACCTTTGCTTTTGTAAATAGGTCCATGGCCTCATCATGACGGAACAGGTCCCATCTGTTGTATCCCTCAATTAAAAACCCCAGCTTCTTAAACACAGATTTATATTTAGTAGACTTATCCAGTATGCTGTCAGCAAGCGCTTTGGCCGCCTTAAACTGGTATTGATTAAAGAGAGTGGCTATCTTTTTCTTTTCTTCAACCGCTAAAAAATCCCAGGGGTTTATGTTTTGATATACTACTTCCTGTCCATTTACAACTATACCTACGCCATCCTTTGTGCGCTCTGTACCTCCTACATAAGAGAATGAAAAGCCATGAGTAATGGCTGCAAGCGCAAGCGCGACAGACATATTCTTTGTACCACCTGTGTAGTCAACTATAACGTCATCTTTAACGTATCCCCTTGATGTTACCCGCTCAACGGCTTCTTCTGCTTTCCCATGACAATGAAGAAGGTCGTTGACATTGTCAGCCAGCGTAATTTCACTTTTTGCGTTGATACCTTTTCCGGCAATCTCTGCCTTTATACCACCAACCAAATCGCAGGTATCCTGAGAAGCCAAGAAGGAAATGAATTCCGGCTTGTATTCGCAGATTGATTTTAAGAGCGGCTGTGGCGTCCCGCCGACGGAGATGATCATTGCTTTAGGCATCAAGAACCTCTCTAATGTTTAACATTGCTGATCCTATATCAGATATACATAAGGCTCATAGTATCTTACCTCTGATAAACTGAAGAATATTGGCAGCCTTTTCAATCGCGTCTGTAACGTCATCTTTATCAGGCTCCATATCAAAGTCAGGGTATCTGAAAGTGAATCCGTATGGAATAAGTACTTTTGCATCTGAAAGCAGGTCAATGAAACTCTCATCGAGCTTACTGCAAAACTCTATCAGGAGTGCCAGATTATGAGTTTTTTGAATAGGTTGCTGCTTGTAGGACAGGTACGCTTTCAATGCCTTCTCAGCGCATTGCTGAGTATGATATATTGCGGTATCCAATAAAGGATCATCCCCCTCGCTCAATTTATGCGCCGAGGCTAAATCATGGTCTGCTTTGACAAGCCACGCTTCATATGGCTTCATAAAGTTTTACCCCTTCCTGTTTTATCTTGTAGCAAAGAGTTGAGACATCACTCGCAAGACGATCAAACTCATCTTTTGTGAAAACGATCAAGTCATTGGCAATTCCCAACCCAAACAATGCTTCAATGCCTCTTATGGGTCGCTTATACGGTTTTTCGTCAGATTTATCAACGACAACAAGCAAATCAAGATCACTTTGATCATCTGGCTTGCCCCAGGCAAAGGAGCCGAAGAGATAAACAGCCCTTGGATTGTATGCTTTGATTAATCTGTCTTTAACTGTCTCTATGATCTTGGATGTAACCATGGAATCCTCCTACTTTGATAGCTTTCGCAAAGTTTCCCCATGCGTCCTGTTCACTTTATCCAGCGCAGTCTTGAATTTCCTTGTCCGTCGCGTGCTTTCAACCGGCGAGATAATCAGATTCCTGCCGTCTGTCGTTATCTCAAGAGGCGTATCTATATCCATCTTTAGAAGATCAAGTATCGGCTTGTCAATAATCAACGCCGCGCTGTTGCCGTGAGACACCATCTTTTTTATCATCTTGCCCTCCTTTTAATACAATGTAATGACATTGTATCACCATGGACGTTCGTTGTCAAAAACATTCAACTACCGCCGGCACTGCTCAGCCGAAGGGAATGAAACAGCTCTAACCAAGAATTGTCTTGAGTTTCTTCACCTTCTCAATCTGCTTTTTGCTGCCACCTTCCCACTTGCCAGTTATTATGTAGTATTGCTTTATACTGCCTGCAAGCTTTTCTTTGTGGGGAGAAGACAGCGAGTCAAGTTTATTGAAGCAGTCGACCACCTGCTGCTCCGTAACGTTCGGCAATGCTGGCGTCCGGATAAGTCGTTCTTCTTCAGACAACGATTCCCATTCAGCCCTCTGACGGCTCTCTTTTTCCTCAATCTGGCGTTTTTTCTCCGTAACTCTCTGCAGCCGGTCTTCTTCGGCTACCTTTCGCTTTGCTTCCGCTTCAGCCTTGAGACTTGCCTCAGCCCGCCTTGCCTCAGCCTCTGCTGCCCGCTCGGTACGCAAGTGATCGCTACAAACAGCCACCCCGCAATCCAAAGGCAGCATCTCCAGCACCGCCCAGCCGAAAGGTACTCCCTTGTCTGCCTTTTTGTCCTCGGCGGCGAGCCAGATTGTGGTGGCGCTGGACTGGGGTTCTGGCGCTTTCAGAATTTTGATCTTTCTCACGCCGTCAAATGTATGTGACTCTGCCCCACAATGCCTCCCCAGTCGAACAAGAAAGGCTGTCTTTTCTTGGATGGCATTCTTGAATTTAACAATACGACCACCTATTTCTTTTGTGAAACTATCTGCGTTAATTGCTGCCATAACCTCTTTATCTTCCTGATATCGATCAAGGCAAAAGCTGTTTAGACATAGCAATAAATCTTTGATGGCAGGAAGCGGCTTTACCTTCGCGCCCTTTGGCGGCTGACTTAGAGAAAGCACGCCTTCAAAGACTGACCCATGTGCGATAGTTTCCAAAATCTGAAACGGCCCTTTCCCCGCACCGCCTTTTTTTCGCATATTTACTGCGTAGATCAGTCGTGTTGAAGGAGGCTCAACAGGCAACAGGTCAGGCACCTTGAGCAGTCTGAACGGATCATCTTCAAACGAGCCATTAAGGAGGTGCTTCTCCAGTTCCTTTGATACCTGGTTAATCTTTCTCATATCATCAATTTGACACGGCTGCCCGCCATTCTTGAAGTTCAGATATGCTGTCCGTATCGCGCCCTTTATCGAACTTCCGGGGATATACGGAAACGCGCCATTGGGATTATATGCAGTCCGTTCAAGCGTAAATTGATTGATAACTTCTTCTTTCTTGTAGGTAGACATCTTCATGACCGTATCATAATGTTTTCTTAACCCGGTTGCCATATCGACAGACGAAAGCGATGGCACTTTAGCCACGTCTGCAAGGCGCGCTATTTCTTGGATTATCGTAAGCAGGTTGTCGCCGCTACTTGCCGTATCTAACGCTTTTCTTCCGGACTCATCCAGCGAATCAATCAGGTCAATGGGGTCAAAGGGGTAGAGTTTCCCCTTATCAGAATCCACACGGAAGGAGGTCGGTTCATAGACCTCGCCGCAGCCGATGTGAATTGGTGACATCACATTCAGTCTTATTCTCACTGACTGCATCATACAGTCACCTCCAGCCTAAACGGGATATAAAGTGAATAGCCTTGAACAACTGAGCGCGGCTCTGCAAGCGATACATCAGCCACAGCCGCGCCTATATACGGGAGTTCAGGTATGTCGCCGTCAGTCACATAAACGGCAGCATTGTCCGCCATCCGGACTGGCGCTTTAAAGGGGTTCTGACTCCCGGCCAGTCCTCCGCCGTGTCGTCCGTAGCGAATGACAGGACTGAAAAAAATGTCTCGCCAGTCGATTTCCCCCGGCAGAGATGGGGACAGAGTATAGCAGGCATTTGCCCCAGCAGGGCGTCCGAAATCTAGCTCATGATATCCGGTCACCTTAAAGCGCCCCAGTCCTGTGGATGCGTCTCGTCCGTAACCGGTTGAACCGATTCTTCTGAGCCCCTCGGCAACTGCCTCGACAGAAACTTTCTGGGTGTCAATACCTGCGAAGACCGAAAGCATTGCTCCTGGTGCGTATACTTCCTGTTCGACACTGTATGGAGAAAAGCCCCCTTCTCCTGTCGTGCCGGTAAATCTGTTTATTTTGTTCCGGGGCTGTGAGAATGACACAGCATATTTCCCAGCAGTGCTTTTGAGCGTGGAATGCTCGAACAATTTTGCATCCTCGACAAACAAACTCTCGTGGAAACCATCGGCGAGAAACTTGTCGTCAAGCAGCATCCAGCGTCTTTTTTTTAGTTCCTTACGCTTTTTTATCAGTTCGATCGGATCACCGTATGCTTTATCAAACAGTAAGGACAAAGGCATTTCAGGCCTGGGAAAGGCATAAAGGACTGAGCCGCCCGAATCAATCCGGGGACAGGCGCTGGATATAACTGTAAACGGGCTCCGGCTGTAGTCCGAGAGTAAGTCTTCAAGTGTACGACCCGCAAGTTCAGGGTAATAGCAGAACTGCCAGCAGAGATGCCCGAATAGAGTATCTCCTACAAGCGGCGTACCAAACCCGGACAGCGGGACTATCTCAAATTCATATATTTTCATACTCACCCCTCTATCACGCCTAAAATACAACATGCTTATCAAAAGTTTCCTGCCAGGCTTGCCCGTCAAGACTCAGCTCAGTGAACTTCACTCTCCCGTAGCCCCGGCTTCCACTTCCGCCGAGGGCATCATGCTCTAGAAGCTTAAGGCCATCCAGCACAAATTTCTCAAATATCTTTTCATCACCATCCTTAAGAATCCGGCAGGTAACACAGAAGGAAAATATGGTGCCCTCCGGCACACGTTCTGTAAATCTGGGACTTGTTGCAGTACCTGAAATGCGATTAATAGAGTTCTCTGACTTCTCCTCAGTCAACAGGTAGCGCCGCTCACCGGCCATTTTTTTCCACTCATTGTCAAGATAACAGTCGCTGAAAAGCAGCCGCGTAGGGCCGATATTGCCAGACACGTCGGCTTCTGCTCCGCTCGAACCAAAGAGTTTAAGTATGGCCATGCAGTCGCCAGAAAGATCTTTATTGTTTTTAACCTCTTGATGGTCAAGCGTCTTATTAGTAACAACGCTTCCTCCTGCATAGGGCACAAGCCCGCATTTAAGCTCTAGCAACGATCTTATCTTGCCTTTCAGTGACGAGCCAGGGATATATGGATCGTTCGAGTGTGGATGCTTAACAACTGGGTTGTCCATTCCCCCGATATGCATCTCAGTGTTTCCAGCTCCGATATGAAGCCCGCTTTTCAGTACAACCTTTCCCGAAAGTGTCTTTATAGCTTTTAACTTGAGATCAATAGCCATTTCATTTCCTCCTATAATTAATTTCTTGATGGATTAAGAAACTTGTAGTACCCCATAAACGCTTCAAAGAAGGACTTGAAAGCTTCGAAGTCATCCCTTGACTCGACACTTACAACGCATTCTTTAATCATATTTACAAATCTATTCGTTACATGTTCACGCCCCTTGGCATAAGAAACCTTCGCATTTAGCATTTTTATATATGGTAGATACTTTTCAAAAGCATTACTGTCCTCATTGCTCTTAATAAGAGAATCGAACCTTAATACTTCATCATAGAATCTACGCAGTTGTGTAGGCTGATTTTTCTTATTGCCCCTTTCGGGATCATTGTGAATATCGTTCGCCCATTTTTCTGCTTGTTCAGCAAGTAATGTAGGATTAAGTATCCCGTTTTGTCTGTCTTTCCAGAATTCTATCTTTGTCATTTTATTCCTCCCTATCTCCTGTTTTCATACATGACCCGCCAGAGCGGTATCCTGAGTTTCGAACCATAATCTTTTATCCATGCCGCTGCTTCACTCATCTCCTGCCGTTTTTCAGATGACTTAATATTTCTGGCCAGCGTATAGCGGAACAACGGCTCCCACATTGCATTTTGAACATCGGCGAGCGTAACTCCGGCAGATTCGACAGCCTTCTTTTTACCTTCCATCTCCTGAAACATGCCTAACCTGTAGAGCATGCCTGTGGATAAGCCATCTCTTCGCCAGGCTTCAATCTTCTTACGTATATTTTCCAGCTTGTCGGCCTCATCCCATTTGACAGTTACGCCGAATATGGTAAGACTACTCTTGTCCCTATTATTTTTGGAGGCTTCAAGCGCCTCTTCGGCAGATTCGGCAATTACTCCAAGCGGTTCCCCCGGCTTGTGTAGGCCGATTCCGGCTGAGATGGTGATCTCCTGATTTCCGCAAACATATTCTTGGAACCGCCGATTCATATATACGGCAAAATCAGCGATGCTGTTCCACGGCCCGATTAAAAACAGATCGTCGCCTCCTGCAAAAACCGTATAGATATTTGAAAATTCGGCAGTTGTCTCAAGGCAATGAGGTATATACAGGGTGAAAAAAGCATTCATCTGTCTGCTCATAGTCGCAAGCCGTGAAAGCGACATCAGCTTCGGGTCGGTACCTGCCAAAAAGATGAGCCCGAGGTTGTCCACATCCGCCTTGAGCACGCCTATTGCTTCAATTCCACGATATCTCTGGGCTTCATTTTCATACGGCAGTTTTGCACAAGCAGCAATATGATGAAATGTTTTTGGGACCCCCAAGTCCATCTGGTCGATCATCTCTTCTTTTTTGCCGTCAGTTTTTCTGCCATCTATAATGCGGTCATCGTATTGATCCGCCTCGGTATACACAGGTACATAGCCGCCGATTTCCTTCGTAGCAATCACAGCGCCTGTCTCTTTGCCCCCGTCTCCACGTTCAAGCCGCCAATATCTAAGCAATGAACCATTCCTTGCAGCCTCTTTCATGAGCCCGGTTGTGAAGCCGACATTATAGCGACCAAAGACCGGCTCCATAAGACGTCCTGTAAGATCAGTATCGAGTGTTGTAACTGCTATCCTGACCCTGCCGTATCCCTCATCAGACGGATATTTTTCTTTTTTCACAATATGTCTTCCAATAAAAACATTATCCCGGCATATGGCACATGAATCATGGATAGCCCCCTCTTTAGGCATCGCCTCAATCACCGAAGGTCGTTTGCCGCAGAATGGACAAAGGGATGGAATAAGTGTCTTGTCGAATGAGTTCAGATAATCCGACACGACCCCACCGTATTGCTTCAGATCCAGACGTGAGTATTTCCTGCGGTTCACCTTATCGCCGAGGCTTCTCCAGAGGCGGTCAAAATTACCGCCTACAAAATCATCAGGTGATGCCTCGACCAGCGAAATACCGAAGGTATTTGCTCCGTAAAACTTGCTGACCAGCCAATCGTTGATCCTTTTTTCAGCGGCAGATACAGCATCCATCGCCTCCGTAGTGTTATGACAGATAAGCGTAAACTTGCCGGCTGCATTTAAAAGTACGGATGTATGTGGAAGGCCGAGTTCCTTACAAAAATCATAGGCTGCAAGCTCCGAAAACAATGAAACCATGAATGAGCGGCCTCTCAGTGTCTTGGCCCGGCCTTTGGCCGATTCTCCTCCCTCGCTAAAGATGAAATCCTGTATGCCGAAAAAATCCGCACTGACAAGAAGAAACTTCTTTGACGACCAGTCTTCGCTAACTGCTGAAACAGAAAGAGTCCCGGCAGCATCATGAAATCTATACAGAGCAGCCGACAATGCAGCTGTGGTGCGGAGATGATCATAAAGTGATACATCAGAGCGTGCTAAGCCTACTGATACGGCCGGTATGTGCGCAGTGAAATCTCGGAGCAGGCTGTCAAAATGCTCATACCATAGCCCGATATTTTCCTCCTTATGAGCTACGCTACCGAGCTTCTCAAGAAAGTTCAGAAAGAGATTTTTATACTCCTCATCTGCTGTCTGCCCGGCATCCACATCGCTTCGAATCGGGAAGACACTGTCCGGAGAAAGGACCTTAAGCGGATATCGCCAGTTGCCCCGTCCCTGTCCCTGCTGTTTTTTCCTGTCCGTACTGATATGCTCAAACATGGTCATGAGACGCGTCTTTTTGTAATCAGGAATATCTATCTCTTCGTTGTAATCTTTAAACTTCTGCCGGTCGAACCCGCTTGATATTCGGTCGGACACGGCAACAACCCACTGCATCGGTGTATCGGGTCTGTGATGTCCCGCTGCCAGGTTAACGAAAGAGTCGCCCAAGCCCCATCCGGCTTTGGTAAGTGCCTTTGGCAGAAAAGCGTCAAAATAATCAACAAAAGATGCGGTATAGGCGGTGTGCCTATGCGTATGCCTGTTTTGGGCCTTAATATACGGCTGATACAGGTGCTGATTACTGTTCATAACATCCGGCGGCACATCCATACCCGCCCGTTCAGCAAATTTGCCTATGTCGTGCATCAGCCCCGCAAGGGCAATTTTTAAAATTGTTTCATCCATCATTCTCCTCCATCCCTACATTTCCGACAAGTCGGGCTCTGACATCACACAGCAATGTCCCCAGTATCACGGACTGGTATTCTCTCCGATTTAAATTAAGCATAATAACTCACCCCTCAATTGATTCCAATTAATACAATAGACTATAATTATAGTCAAGACAAAAAAGACGAGATTCCGCATCGAGTGCGGAATGACAGAAATAAGGAGATTCGCCATGTCTAAAACAATCCCTCTTGCCGAGGCAAAAAAGAGCCTGTCGTCAATCGTAAGAGAAGTCGAAGAAAAGTATGACAGGTTTACCATAACAAAAAACGGTGTTGATAAGGCCGTCATCCTGAGCAGCGAGGAATTTGACGGTCTGCTTGAGACACTCGACATCCTGTCCTGCAAAGAAGAAAGAGTCGCCATTGCACGCGCAAAGAAACAGGTCAGGTCCGGGAAAACAGTTTCTCTTAAGGAATTCAAAACAAGGCTAAAGCTGAAATGACGTATCATCTTGAACTTGCAAAGGAAGCCGAATCCGATCTTGAAGCCCTCCATAGAGCTGACAGGACGCTTTTCAACAGAATACTTGCAAAGATAGAGTCCCTTTCCCAGACTCCTTTTGAAGGCAAGCCGCTTGTCGGCAACCATAAAGGTGAATACTCCCTCAGACTTGGCAACTACCGTATTGTCTATGAACTCGATACTGGGAAACATATTGTCTATATCCTCACTGTAAAGCATCGCAAGCACGTTTATTAATATTCACTCTATCCATATCTTCTCCCTCTCCACCCTCACCCCATATCTGCTCCCTGCATATTTCTTCACAGAGCTTATAATGTAGTAAGGCAACAGCGTTTCATCATTCAACTGTTCCCTGATCGACCTGTTGATCTTGCTGATGTTTTGCCTGATAGCAGCCTGGTCCATTCCATTTTTATGTTTATCAAGCAACTCCTCCGCGCGCATAGGCTGTAAGGAATATATCTTCCTGTATTCATTCACCATGCTTTCAAACGCCTGCCTGCTTGTGATGTCGGCAACAGACGGAAAGCAGTCAAAGCAATCTGCACAATATGGACGGCCCGGATACCCGCAGCGCTCTGTTTTATAGCGGAGATACGCGGCATAAATCATAAGTTGGACCGGCACCATCTCAATCAGATTGTCACCGATATAAACTGTCCGCTCAGAAAGATTTACTCTTAATTCCGGTTGAAGAGTTGCTATGTCTATTTCCTTCTGGCCTTCTCTCACCAGTTCACTGAAATCCTTGCCATTGAGTGATATCTTGTTCCGAAGCCTGATGAAGGGCAGTTCGGCTAAGTATATTCTGGCGTCTTTCGTGTGTAAATTCTTTAACTCCCCCCGCCCCCCTCTTAAACTAAGAGGGGGTGAAGGGGAAGTTAATTCCCTATCCTTCTTCGGCTTGTAATAAAAAGCTGGATTCGATTCAAACTCAGGGGTGACAAGTACGTGATACAGCTTGTCCCAGGGACGCCCGAAGAGTTGTAAGGAGGAGCCTATGTAATAAGACATGGTCTTTCTCCCGCCTGCGAGTGAACAATGCAGTCTTGTACTCTCATCGTTTGCATGATCTCTTATAAATCCTGCTATGAAATCCCCTAACGCCTCGTTGTCTTCTCCCTCTTTAATGTCATCAAGGAGTTTACCTGCGCGATTTTTTATGACGACTATAGAATTTTCAGTAAATTTAGTTTCTTCAAATTTAAACTCTTTGCAGAATGTCTTGAATATGCCGCTGTCGAGAAGATTGCTCTTGAGTACCTCTTTCCCTTTCTTTGTTGTAAGGACATAAATCTCGTCAGGGTATACCGACGGCTTTTGGTGGATGAGGGCATAGATAGTCTCTGTAATTATCTGAGGCGTTGTTCCTGCAACAAAGATCGCTACTTCCTTAAACCTGCCCTGTCTTTTAACGGTATTCATATAGAGACCATAACTGATGTTTCTATTTCATTCCATAAAAGAAACATTTCTACAATGTTTCCGATTATAGCCTGTTAATAAAATTCTGTTTGTCTGTCTGTCATTCCGGTTTTATACCGGAATGACGACTAAACTGAGTTAAAAAACAGACTTGAATTAATTTTATATTTCCCCAATCCAAACCCCGTCCCTTTCCCCACATGCAAAACCTCTCCAGCTTTTATCAGGGATGTGAACGGACCAATGTCACCTTCAAAAGTTATCTCCCCTAAAAATCCCCCCATTTTTATCCTCGTATCCTGCCGTGAAGAATACCTCTCCCAGTCATACCATTTTAAAGTGCGTTTAGAAACCTTCACCTCTTTTGCCTTTTCAATAATCCCTTTGAAATCCCATTCAGATGTATCAAGTCCGCAGTGGAAATAAGCAAGCAGGGAAATTCGTCTCAGCAGTTGCCTTATCAGCATATGGAATTCGAGGTCCAGGGTGAGATGGCTGTCATAGACTATGCGCGTAGGAGTCAGGAAGTTCAGGGACAGACTGGAGGGGCGAGGCGCTGCCTCGCCATGATTTAAAATTCCAAAATTAAGGATCAAAACGGAAGGTCCAAACGGTTTGAGGGTTTTTGAATCGGCTGAATAAATGATTTCATCTATTCTTGTCTGAAAATCTCCACTGCCCCCCTTTTCCAACGTGGGGTTTGTTCTCACAGTCTTCAATTCATATTTCCCCCTGCCTTTCCCGATTCCCATCTTTCCGAGTTCATCGAATGTATAGATGAAATAGGGCAGGTAGTCTATTGCCCTGCCGATGAGGGTGAGACTGAATGTGATTTTATCTCCCGGTTTGTATCCGTTTTTTTTTTCTTCAGGCGGTTCGATGATAAAAGGGTGGGGGGCTGCTGTATATTTCCGCATGATCGTTGTATCGGAAGGAGGCGGGGTTTCAAAGACGTAGGAATAAATGCATTTTTGAGAAAGCAGACAGTTTCTGCATTCATTTTGTCTTACAGCACAAACAACTTTTTTAAATGCATTGCCGAACCCGCCGCGTAATGTGGAGCCTTTGTAAGAGGGCAGGATCAAGGGTTCCTGCGCGATGATCTCAAACTGAAATGTATGGTATAGAATTTGGATGTTCAACTGCCTTTCCCCTCTTGCAGTTTTAAGACTCCAGTACAGATGCTTTTATCAGATATAGACCACGCCGCATCTTCCCTTTTCAACCTGTCCGATAATAAATGCACTTTCACCAAGCTGGTTAAGCTTCTTCACGATCTTTTGTGCATCAGCTCTATTTACAACCAGTATCATCCCGACACCCATATTGAAGGTCTTGTACATTTCTCCTTCTTCAACATTTCCCATGTCCCGGATAAGGTGAAATATTGGAGTGACTGGCCAGCTGCCTCTTTCGATTGTGAAATGCAGCTTCGCTTTTTTGGGGAGGACACGAGGGAGGTTTTCGGTGATTCCGCCTCCGGTGATGTGCGCTATCCCCTTGAGCTTATAATTCTGCATGACCCTTAAAACACTCTTTACATAGATCTTTGTAGGCTGTAAAAGGGCTTCGCCTATAGAGCAGCCGAGTTCTTTAATGATTTTTTTCGGGCTGTACTTTTTGATGTCAAAGAAGAGTTTTCTCGCGAGTGAATATCCGTTGCTGTGAAGGCCGCTTGAGCAAAGGCCTATAAGTATGTCTCCGGCGCTGATGTCCTTACCATTTATGATTTTATCTTTATCAACAACTCCTACAGCGAATCCCGCAAGGTCATATTCTCCTGAGTTGTAGAACCCCGGCATCTCCGCTGTTTCACCGCCGATGAGCGCGCAGTCAGCCATCTTGCAGCCTTCAGCAATTCCTTTGATAACGTCTGCTGCTGTCTTTACCGAAAGCTTTCCTGTTGCAAAGTAATCAAGGAAGAAGAGGGGCCTTGCCCCGCTTGTGAGGATATCATTTACTGACATTGCTACAAGATCGATCCCGACCGTGTCGTGCCGGTTAAGCATAAACGCTATCTTTAATTTCGTCCCCACTCCGTCCGTACCGCTAACCAGGACAGGCTCTTTATAGCGTCCGGTATCCAGTTTACAAAATGCGCCGAAAGAGCCTATGTCCGTCATGACAAAGGGTTTGAAAGTGGACTTCGCCAGAGGCCTGATTATATCCACCAATCTGTCACCCTCCTTAATATCGACCCCTGACTTTTTATATGTTAGCTTCATTTTCCTCCTTGATTTTGACAAGCCCCTTTTCTGCGGCCTTCTGTGCCGCGGCCTTTTTGGTTTTGCCTTTTCCGGAACCAAGGAAATTATCTTTTATAAAGACTTTGACCTCAAAGGTCTTCTTATGCTCCGGTCCCTCTTCTTTATGAATGACATACTTTGGCAGGACACCAAACTGCGCCTGGGCGACTTCCTGGAGTTTTGTCTTGAAATCAAATATGAAATTTGTTGACGCGAGTTCATCGATTTTCGACGTCAGGTGGCCAAGTATGAATTCACGCGCATTTTTATATCCCCCGTCCAGATAAATAGCAGCGAGTACAGCCTCCAGGGCATCTGCAAGTAGCGAAGCCTTCTTCCGGCCGCCGGTCATTTCTTCTCCTTTGCCCAGAAGAAGATACGCGCCTAAATCAAGGTCTGTTGCGGTCTGCGCAAGTGTAGATTCCTGGACCGCGTACGCCTTGATCCTGGACAGGTCGGCCTCGGTAAAATCAGGATAGGAATTGAAAAGGTATTCACTGACAATTAATTCAAGCACAGAGTCGCCGAGGAATTCCACGCGCTCGTTAAATGACGTATGCTCATTGGCCCTTTCATGGGCATATGATTTGTGGGTAAGGGCCTCTTTTAACCGAGACTTCTTCTTGAAGGTATAACCTAACGAGTTTTCAAGACTCGATAAATCGTCTGATGATGATACATCCATTAGT
>JAGVNU010000041.1 GCA_020053105.1 Thermodesulfovibrionia bacterium | reverse complement strand
TACTGTCGATCTTTTTCATGTCTATTTCGCCGACGATATTTTCATTAATTGTTGCGACCGGCGCCAGGCCGCAGCAGCCGATACAGCCGACCGTCTCAAGCGTCATGGAGAGGTCGGAGGTCGTTTCGCCTTCCTGTATGTCAAATTCGTCTTTTATCCTGTCGAGTACTTTGCTCGCCCCTCTGACGTGGCATGCCGTGCCTGTGCAGACCCTGACTATTTTCCTGCCCCTTTGAGAAAAATAAAACTGCTTGTAGAAAGTCGCTGTGCTGTACACATCGGACATGGGTACGCCGAGGTCCCTGGACAATTTTTCCAGTTCTTCCGCTGGAAGATAATTATGCTCTTCCTGGATCTTCTGGAAAGCATGGATCAGTACGCCCCTTTTTT
The DNA here is from genome assembly GCA_020053105.1 of Thermodesulfovibrionia bacterium. Lineage (GTDB taxonomy): Bacteria > Nitrospirota > Thermodesulfovibrionia > UBA6902 > UBA6902 > UBA6902. Next base: position 10,618 of record JAGVNU010000041.1, on the reverse strand, counting down.
TCTGGGTTTCAGTAAGAACTTCACTTACACTCCCGAGAACTTCATTAACTTTCAGACTCATTGATACCTCCTACTCCGGCATGGGGTGAGGCAGCTTTTTCGATCTCACGTCTTGCGGCCATGTCCATCAGTACTCTCTCAGCTCCGAATTTGCCCGGCTCGTATTTCCTGAGTTTAAGCCTTTCCCGTGCCTTGTCTATGTAATCTAATGTCATCGCGAGGATTTTTTCCGGGTCCGGCTCAAAATGGAGCGCGCCCATATACCTTTCCATCCATACTTCTGTCATGATCCTGGTGACTTCCTTGCTGGCCCCTACCGGTGATTCACCGCCGAAGATGCAGGGAACACCAGAGGCAGCAAAGTAGCAGCCGATTGCGATGGCCTTTTCCGACATCCATTCCGGGGCTATACCTACCGCAGGCATTCCGCCGATCTCATCGGAGAGACCGCCTTCAGCAGCCATTGCCGTGGCAATGGTGAGAATTCTCGAATTATCAACGCAGGCGCCGAGATGGAGAATAGGGGGGATGCCTATTGCTTCACAGACTTCCCTGAGTCCCGGACCTGCCATTTCAAGTGCCGTCTCCGGAGTGAGAAATCCGGCGGTCCCGCATGCGGCCGATCCGCAGCCGGTAGACACTATCAGAACATCATTTTTAATAAGTTCAATTGCAAGGAATTTGTGAAGACCCGTTGACTGGACCCTTGGGTTATCACAGCCTGCAAGACCTACGACACCCCGCACTCTTCCGGCCATGATGGCGTCATTTAAAGGCCTGTATGAACCGCGCCATTTTCCGCCCTGCATGTATTCAATATATTCATCTGAGAAACCGCCTATAAGAGGGAACTTCTGCGTAATATGGCTCCCCTTTGCGGTCCTGTTCGGAAAGTTATCTATTGCGAGCCTGACTATCTTTTCCGCGGTCTCTCTCGGATGGTGCTCGTCATGCTCTATATGCACCGCGCCCGGTATCATGGCCTTGGGACTGGTAGTAATGATCTTTGTATGGAATTTTTCAGAAAGTTTCACAATAGCCGGCATGATGCATTGAACGTCTACTGAAAGGGCATCGATAAGTCCGGTCATGATGCCGAGTTCCTGGTTCGTGAACCCACCGGCTGTTGGAATGCCATGCCTCATCAGCACTTCATTCGCAGTACAGCACATGCCGCCGAGGTTGATCCCTTTGGCCCCCTTGGATTTTGCATAGTTGATCATTTCATCTGTTGAAACAACATCAACGATCAATTCAGCAAGCGTGGGCTCGTGACCATGCACCACGAGGTTGACTTCGTCTTCCTTGAAGATTCCGAAGCTGGCCTCTGCCTTGATCGGTCTCGGGGTCCCGAATAATATATCGGTAACGTCCGTGGATATCATACAACCGCCCCAGCCGTCTGCAAGTGCTGTCCTTAAGCCATGTGTCAACAGGTGGTCGGCATCGTGGTCAACACCGATGTTTGTCCTGTGCATTGCCTCAACGACTTCCCTGTCAATCCCTCGTGGAGCAATGCCGTATTTCTTCCATCTCTCCTGGGTCTTTTTGGGCGCTCTCTTGCAGTAATTAATTTCACCGGTTTGGCGGCCAAAGTCCTGCAGGAATGTCTCGGCAACGTCTTTGGCCACATCGTTGACAGGCCTGCCCTCAAATTCTATTTCAAGGATACCTGCAACTTTATATAGTTTTCTGACATCAGTAATCTTGAAATCCTTGACTTCCCCGGTTGCGGCAGCAAGCAGTGTATTGGCCATATCCCTGGCATGATCTGAGTGTGCCGCTGTACCGGCAGCGATCATTCGCACGAAGTTTCTTGCCGCTACTGTAGAGAGTGATGCGCCGCAGACGCCGGTTGCCTCTTCCTCGGCGTTTTTACCGATAAGCCTGCATGGTCCCATATGGCAAACTTTGCAGCAGGCCCCGGTTTCACCGATAGGGCAGGGCTTCATCTTTAACGCCCGGTCAAAGCATGTCTCCATTTTATTGGCTTCACCATATGCAATTATTTCTTCTGCTGATGTAGAAGCGCTTTTTATTGGTTTGTGGTTGCTCATATATCCTCCAAATTATCAATCTGCAATTAGGGTCGGGGTCATCCGCCCTACTACAATATTTAAAACATCGGGTCCATTTCAAGCGCCGGATGTCCGACACTCGCAAGGAACTCCATTAATTTCTCAGATTCCTCCGCGTTGGTTTCATCTGCAATCTTATCTATTAAATCAGGTACGCCTTCTTCTGCGCATCTCTGCTTAAATTCCTCGCCGAGCCTTTCCTTGAGGTTCTTTGTCATCCATACGATTCTTTTAAGGCCGCCGTCGGCATAAAGGAATTTCTTGCTCGTGATGAAGTTTACTCCTATTCCCATAAATCCCGGGTTCTGTGTGCCTCCGCCGACTGTTCCTGCCAGTGTGGAGAACTTCATTCCTGCAGGTGTCATTCCCGTATGTCCTCTCTGGACAAGCATGATGCCATTTGCCTCAGGAACGATAGCGACAATGCATTCAAAACATCCGCATGAGGTCATCGGATTGTCCATGATCGTATAAAGGTTCAGTGATTCAACAGCTCCGGCTGAGTTGGCCTTCAGATATTCATCAACTCCCGCCCATCTGCCGGCTTTTGCATCAAGCACCTCGCCTTTCTTGATAGGCTGGTTACCGCCAGTCGGATCGATCTCAAATGCTGCCTTTGTATCGAGCCAGTTGTAGGCCCCGCAGAGACCGAGACGCTCAGGGCTTATAACGCATACATGAGATGGAGCGAAGGACTGACACAGGAGGCATGAATAATACAGATCAACAGATTCATCCGTCAGTCCGGCAAGCCTGTGGTCTCTTTCTTTGTATACGGCCTTTGCCTGGCCCATCAGTTCCAGTACGTCTTTTTCATCAAAGTAGAGGGTCACCTGGACCTTGTCTACAATTGCCTTAAACCTGTTCTTGGTCATAGTGGCCTGGATCACTCCGAGGTGTTCCAGTGTGATCCCGTCCTTGTAGGCCTGGTTGCTGATCCTCATCCACATGATATCGCGCTGTCCCATGTGCCAGAGCCCCTGGGCCTCGTTTATATTGTGATGGAATTTTCTTTCGATAATCGCTTCAAAGTCCTTCTGCATTTTTCTTCCGGCCACATCGACTACAACTGCAAGGGGCATCTTGCCGCCCTGTTTGTATCTTTCCTCAACGTCCGTGCCGACAAGGGTCACTTTGCCGTCTTCTATCTCGTCCAGTTCTTTGGTCCTTACCCATTCAAACGCTGCAGTACGCTGGCCGCCGAACTCAATGAACATGTCCTCCTTCCGGATCCGCTCACCTTCGAAGGCAGGTCCGTACGCAACTGGAATAGGGGGCTTTTCAACAGTGACTTTAAGACCTCTGACTTCAAAGGCCCTCTGGACGATCTTGCTGTGATCGAATTCTTTCTCAACATGTTCATATGTGCAGACGCCTGTCGGATGTATAACCGGGATGTCCGAATCTGCAATGGCAGGATACCCCATATTAATGGCGCCGGCCCCTGTGGACCATTTGACATCGTCGAGTTCACCAAGCACCAGGGCGAACGCGAAGACCCTGTCTTTTGTATATTTCAGATGGGCCTTGTAATTGCCCGGTTTGTTCCCGCCGAAGATCATGGAGGCCCTGATTGACCAGTCAAGCGCGTAAAGGGTATGTTCCGTATCAGGACCAAGGGGGACAATGTACGTCTCCCAGCCCAGTTCAACTTTTTTACTCAGAAGCTGCTGAGTCACATTTGTCAGTTTGCCGTTTTTATCTTTGGCCATACCGGACAGAAATATAAGGATATTTTTTTCCTGCAGTTCCCGGACGATTTTCACGGCTGTATCGGCATCAGGGGCCGCTCCAATGATTGCTGCAAAGCCTGGCATTCTGCCATCTACAAGCTGTATACCGAGATTTCTCTGAATGGTATCGGTAATAAAGCCATTGTAGACATAACCCGTTTCAGGGTCCGTCACGGGCTCAAGCCCGTTGATATATCTAAGGGCAAGTATTATTTCTTCACAGAACAGGGTTGCCATTCCGGAGTCAAGAGCTTCTCCGAGATATGGTTTCCACAGTTTTTCTTCCGGTAAATCATGGAGCATTTCCCTTGCCATTTCCAGGGCGACCTTCATATCGGCAAGTGTCTTGACCGGGAAAGCCGTCATTGCGTATATCTGGGGAAGATAGAACGCTGTGTCCGGGAATTCAAATAGAAAGTCCTTGCCCTTTTCCGCGATAGCTTTTTCGAGCATTTCCTCCGCTGTTTTAAAGAGTGAATGTGAAGCCCTTATTGCAGCAGAGGCTATCAGTTTTGACATTTTATCCTCCTATGTGTTTATGAATTCTGTGTCTTCAGAAGGGTAAGGCAAAAAGAGCTAATAAAACCCATGCCTGACTCATTACCGTAATTATTGGCGCTTCCGGCACTTCTGACATAAACCGTAAAATTCTATGCTGTTACCTAACAATTCAAATCCCTGAGTCAACTCTTCTGAAAGATCTATCCTGAAATCTTTATGTATGTCAAGGATGTTTTTACATTCCGTACATATAATATGATGATGGGAACTGATATCAGGATCATATCTCCTTTTATCAGTGTCTATTTTCAGTTCCTGAACAGTACCTTTATTTTTTAAGGCTTCAAGCGTGTTGTAGACCGTGGCAAAGGACATTGTTGGAAACTTCTTTATAACAGACCTGTATATATCTTCCGCAGAAGGGTGGGTCTTGTTGCCGTCCAGAAAGCCAAGGATCGCAAGCCGTTGCGGCGTTAATTTAATGTGCAGATTTCTATATTTTTTTTCCATATCTACATCCGGTACAGATAAAAAATATTATCAGTTTAGAATCATTATTGTCAATCGACGATCATTCACAATCAGGATGCCCTGCCTTTAAGAAACGTCGGTATTGCATTGGCTTCCCTGGGTCCGACAGTGATCTTCCAGCCTTCAAGTTTGTCCTCAAGGGCGCCGCTCAGGATTGCGACCTGACCGGGCAGGATGAGTTCTTTTGTGCTCAACTTGTCAGCGATACCGCTTTCAATTATAAACTGGGCTATCTTGGAAGCGGTAAATTTACCAGCTGCCCATGCGGTAAGGACCGACAGTCCTTCGCAGTCCATTACAGCGAGACGGCTTGGAACTTTACTGTTTTCTATTTCTCCTGAAACTATGAAGTATGTCAACGAGAAATTGGTTGTGATCATGAATGGAGCATCAGCCTTCGGTTCTCCTATTTCATAAATCTTCTGCTCGACCTGCATTGGCACCTGAGGATCAGTGTACAGGTTCTGTCTGAGAGAGAAGAGAACGAGGTCTTTCCATTTGCTTATGCTGCTTAACACGACAATTGAAGAGTACTTGGCTATGGCAACAGAGGCGATTGAAGCCTCATGAATAGAGTCATCTCTCATTACAAAGTTTATGACAGGGTAACCCAGCGGCTTAAAGCTCTTCTTAAGGGCTGCACGCCTGATCTGAGTATTATGCTCGACGATCTCTTTTGCGGTCTTTGCGCCTGAATCGAGTACGATGTCTTCTATCCCCAGTCCCTTTATCTTCTCTGTCAGCGCGCTTAAGGCATCAAGCCCGTCTGCACACGCAACCAGAGGGCACCCGTTGGCCTTTGCTATATTTGCCATTGCTTCAGCATTTCCGTCGGTAGCGCAGTAAATGAGCGGCTTTCTTGCTGCAACCGCTTTCACAGCGGCTTCTGCAGCCCCGGCATCTTTGCAATTTAATATAAGAGCCGCGTTGGGGGCCTTTGCTGCAACCAGTTTCACTGCTGCTTCATATTTGGCGCTGCTGCCTGAGGCATATTCAATTGAAATTGCATCAACCCTGAGTTTCTGTCCGACACGGTCGATCTCGGATGCTGCGACTTCAACAGCCGTCTTTGAAAGCGCATCTTCGCTCAGATCATCTTTAATGTTTATGGCAATGGCGCAGGGGTTTACGAATTTCTTTTCGTGCCTGAACATTACCGTTTCCGCGCCCATCTTGACTGCCTTGTCACCCGTACCGAGGATGAACGACCTTATCGGCGGGGCGGATGCTGCGCCAAGTGTCGCCTTTGCCTCTTCTGAAACATCGGGACAGGCGGAAATATCAACGCCGGCCTGGGCCAGTTTCATTGCAAAGGCCAGGCAGGTCGGAAAGCCGCATTTTTTGCAGTTTGTCTTTGGAAGAAGTTTGAATATCTGAACTCCGGTTAATGCCATTTTAAATCCTCCATTTATTGTCTAATTCAGTATTGTTCTAATGTTAAACCAGTTCGCTTATGGTTTTTTCGACATTCTCCACTGCTTTAGGATGCCTCATTATCAGCAGGTTTGTGCCTGCAAGGACCATTGATGTTGCTGTGACGGTTTCCCAGGCAATGCCCCTATCTTCAAGAGTTCCCCAGTCAGGAACGTCTGTCTCGGATGCAACGGTCTCCTTGATTTTCCATACATACATTCCGACATCACCCACTATCGGAGGCTGCATTGTGGGATCGTTCTGCGCGAGCCCTGCAAGCCTGATCCTTTCCATTACGGAATATGTGTATTCAAGACCATACCCTAACGCGGCGCACATCGGGTCGGTAATAAGCTTTGCCTTGTCAAACCCCATCTGGGTAATCAGTATGTTTAACTGCTTTGCGAGATTGATATCAAGCTCCGACATGGCAATCAGTTTATGGTTGTGTGCCAGTGCGGCTGCCACGATTGTCTTGTAATTGCCTTCCTGCGCCTTTCCGATGATACAGTTGTTTGCGCTGGCTGCCTGGGCTGCTGCAACCAGTACGGACGCGTCCTTTTCTATATGGTTGGAACCGAGAATAATTAAAGGGACCTGAACGGCCGAGAGCACATCCTTGACTGTCTTTGCCGCATCTTCCGCGGACCGGTCGCCCCTGTCGGGGTGGGTGCTTGCCAGTCTGAGCGCTATGGCCTTTGCCTTCAGTTCGTTCTGACAGTATTTGGCCCAGGTAACAGGATCACCGCTTACTTCCTTATATACGTTCTTTACGGTGTCAGGCCAGTCATCCGGAGCACAGTCCTGTATTTCATATGCTATGACCGGCTTGTTCGGTACTTCACCCTCAAATGACAGGAAGGGAAGGCAGGTCTCACCGCCGATAGCAAGCGCCTTATCATCTTTACCAAAATCAACAGCCAGAACTTTTCCATTGAAAGATTCTTTCGGGACAACAAATGACATGGTATACCTCCAAAGTAAAAGTGATCAATTAATATTTTCAAAGCTGCCGGCTGAAAGCTTGCTGACAGCTGTCTTATTACATCTCCAGATACGAATGCGCGTAAAGCGTATTCCCGAGGAACAAATCCGTTGTCTTGACGACATTCATAAGGTCTTTGTCCAGAGGATTTGCTATGGCAGCGGTCAATCCTTCATACATTAATAATGAAAGATAAACCCTGTCTATCAGGCTTCTCATATCTTTCGGCACGCCGTTAGATACATTGCTGAGTCCAACAATTGTTTTCATCGGTGGATCATTTAATTCCTGGAACATCTTGACGGCCTTGATAGCATGCATGGTCTGGTCCTGCATTGTGCAGACCTGGAGAATGAGGGGGTCGAGATAGAGGTCTTCCATCGGGACGCCGTATTCAGCGGCCCTTGCCATAATTTCAGCGGCTATACCGCATCTCTCTTCCGCATCAGCAGGCAGACTGCCTTTTCCAAGTGTAAGCGCTATGCAGAGGGAATTATATTTTGCAGCCAGTTCAAGCATGGCGAATCTGTCGGGTTCGTTTGACGTGGAATTAATGAGGGCCTTTCCCCAGGCGTTGTTATGGACCTTAAGACCTGCCTCAAGCGCAGATGTATTTGTGGTATCGAGGCAGAGAGGTGCCTGAACAACCTGCTGTATGCTTTCGACCATCCATTTCATAAGGTCTTCGCCGTTTTCCTCAGCAGGGCCGATATTGACATCAATAAAATGAGCTCCGGCCTTCCACTGGGCCAAAGCCAGTTCCTGAATGGGTTTAGGGTCACGGGCATTCATCGCCTCTCTGACTTTTTTAGCGATAACGCTTATCTTTTCGCCGATAATGATCATTCTTTTTATCTCCTTTTTAGGTAATAAGAATTACTGTAAAGCAAACAACCATGAAGAAAAGTCTTAAATTATAACACAGCAAAATTAAAAAATTATACAAAAAATCCATGATTATTTAGTAATAAGAAAAATAAATAAGTCTTGCGCGTCCATTTGACATGAGCAGGATTTAATGATAATTATTCCTATTATGATTGCTTAATTGCTATTGGAGTAATTTTTACTTATTTTTCAATCACAGAGCCCTGCTGATCAGGATATCAGGGCATACAAAGGAGACAGATCAGAATGTCTGCATTAGAAAAAAGAAAAGTCGAAAGAACCAGCAGTGTCCTTATTGTTAATTTCAGACATCTCAATAAGTCGCGTGATTATATCTTAGGGATCGCAAATAATTATTCTCATGAAGGCATTAGCTTTGAGGCTACCCGTATTGAATCTAATCCGGGAGAGGTATTGGAGTTAATATTAAAAAACCCATATAGCGAACTGTCTCTTGCCGCTATTGGTGAAATGGTCTGGAAAGTGGATGGCTGGTATAAATGCATAACGGGAATAAAGCTGAAAGAAATGGATAAGGAAGCGATCAGTAAATTGAAGGAGCTTATGACAGATACAATAAAAGTGTCTGAAGAACCTTCATTATCTGCCCAGGAAGCGGGACAATCACAGAAAATAGACAAAGGGGCAACTGTAATCTGTGAAACAAAGCCGGATGCTGAAATTAAACTTCCTCATGAAAATACCTCATTTATTTCAAAAGAGGAAATCGAATTGCCGGCAGAGGAGGAGACTGAAAAAAATAAATATCGATGCTGGGCCAATAAGTTTCCTGTTATAAGTATATTCACAGCATTGTTGTTAATTGTATCCGCAGTCTTTGCAGTAATAACTCTGGTTTCAAGGTCTGCAGATATTGAAAGAATACAACAACCGGCGCTGTCTCAAAACACCGCTATAACCCGAAATTTGTCACTTGATAAAGTGAACTCCGGACCAGTTTCAGTTCAGGATGCTGTCAGACCCATAAAAAATAAGGAATTACAGCCCGATAATATTAAGAAAGCAGAGAAACCCGTGAAGCCTCAAAACACCGCTGCCGTCCGGCAGCCGCCTTTGCAGAGGGAAACAATTAAATTCGACTCGGATTCGGATGTCATTAGGCCCGTTTTCCATTCAGCAATCGACAAATTTGCAAAGAGGCTGTTAAATGATCATGGAGTAACATTGAAGGTTGAGGGGTATTCTGACAGTATTGGCCCGGAGTTATACAATTTAGACCTGGCGATGAGACGCGCTCTGGAAGTTAAAAAATTGCTCATGAGAAAGGGAGTAAGTGACAGAAGAATTAAAGTAACCGTTTATGGAGAGTCATATCTGGTATCTTCGGATATTGATGAGTTTGACAACGCCGGAGATAGAAGAGTAGACATGGTTATAGTCCCATCCTCCTGAGTATTATCTGCCCGGCAATGGCTGCCTTATACTTGATGAAACCCTCAAGGGGGAGTAATGGCATATCATTGTCATTGTTAATAACCGATACGTCTCCCGCGTTAAGGCCGTTGTATGATGAATCGGTGCTCGTTGCAGGGTGCGTTAATATTGTATAGGGCTGGTTGCCGTCAGAAATTAAATCATCTGATCCCGAAACAATCACCTTCTGTGCTTTGTTCCAGTTAATTGTAGTGAACGTCACGCTTGACGGAGAGACGCTGCCTTCTGTTGTGTCAGAGCTGTTGAAATCTATAGTCACATTTGCTCTCGGCTTGCGGTTAAGCACTATGGTGAAGACGGATTTACCGCCTGCCTCAGTGGTTGTAAGGCCGGAGGTCGGGTTCACTGTCACCCCCGGCGTTTCATTGTCGCTGTTCGTCATTAACACATCAGCTGCATTCATGCCATTGTATACCGAATCGGTGCTTACTGCCGCATGAGTTATTATTTTGTAGGACTGGTCGCCGTCTGCATTGAAATCATCTACCCCCTTTACGATCACCTTCTGCGCTTTGTTCCAGTTCGTTGTAGTGAATGTCAGACTTGTAGGCGAGGCCTTACCCTCCGTTGTATCGGAACTGTTAAGGTCTATGATTACACGTGCCCTGGGCCGGTTCTTCAGCACTATTGTGAAGGTGGCTGTACCGCCTGCCTCTGTAGTCACCAGTCCGCTCGTGGGCGTTACCGTTATCCCTGCTATTGAGGCATCGATCTTATAATGAAAGGACCCCGTTGCAGGTAGCAGCGGTGTAAGACAAACTGCATCATCTGCTGTTACTTTAAGGGTTTTCTCTCCGTTTGACCAGCCTGTGGTATTTACCGAGTGAGCCTGAGCAGCATCACCGGTAAACAGGAGGGAATCTCCCATAATATTATTGACCACAAGTTCACCGTCAAATACCATGTCTGAGCTGGTATTGTCTGTATTATATAAGCCAACTGCAATAGTGTTGACTCCTGAAACGAGTTGTCCGGCATAAGCGTCAAGATTGAAGCTCTGATACACCTGGTTTGATTCATGATTAACTGCTCCT
>JAGVNU010000070.1 GCA_020053105.1 Thermodesulfovibrionia bacterium | reverse complement strand
TGAAATGGTTCTGGCTGACCAAGACGGCTGGGACAGATACGAGGCGGCCAAATGGCTCACCATGCGCCGATGGCTTGAAGCCAATCCCGACGACGAGTTAGCGAAAGATGTTCGAGCCAAACTGACCTCGGAACCCGAGCGCTACGCCGCTTACACGCGTGAATACCTGGGCTGGGGTGTGTTCGCGCTGATGCCGCGGTGATGCGTTGGCAGAAGAAAAGACAAAAGGAGGCTTAACCCTTATGGGAAATATGGGGATACATCCCATATTTAGAAAAACAACTAGAAATACGGGATGGGTCCCTGATTATTTCTCTGATTATTTTCTTTTGCGGAGAAGGATTGAAAATGAAAGAATCATTAAAACCGGGAATTGAGCATGAATTCAGGTTTCGAATATCCAACTCGAAAATAGTTGCAGCTCTTTACCCTGAATCTGAGGAATTTCAGACAATGCCCGAAGTCTTTGCCACCGGGTACATGGTCGGGCTTATTGAGTGGGCGTGCATTCAAGCGATTAACCCTCACATCAACTGGCCGGAAGAGCAGACCGTTGGTACTCACATTGATGTAAGTCATATTGCTGCGACACCTCCGGGATTGGAAGTTATTGCAAGAGTGAAACTGGTGGAAGTTGACAGGCGCAGGTTGTTATTTGAAGTTGAGGTCTATGATAGCGTGGATTTAGTTTCCAAAGGGAAACATGAGAGGTTCGTTATCGACAAGGCAAAATTCGATGCGAAAATGAAAGACAAGATTGAAAAGAACACATAAACTTATGGCCGCGAGAACATAACCATTTGATGACCAAGCCCTGACACCGAGCCGAACTTTAGGAGAAAAACATATGAAAATTATATTTGATCAGAAGAACTTATTCTGCTTGCCCTGGACACAAACCATTCTCGGCACACATCTTAAGGGTAAAGTAAATTTTATGGCCTTGGACTGGTTGACACGGGTGAACTTCAAGCCTGCAATGCTCGGCATCTGCGTTAATAAGATCCATGCCTCTAATGAAGCTATTTGTGACACAGGGGAGTTCAGCGTGAATCTTCCCTCATCAGACATGGTTGAGATAACAGACTATGCAGGGCTCGTGTCAGGAAAAAGGACAGATAAATCCGATCTCTTTGAAGTATATTATGGCGAACTCAAGTCTGCCCCTTTGATAAATGAATGTCCTCTTTCCATTGAATGTAAAGTTGTTCAGACAGTCGATCTTCCAACGAATTCTTTCTTTATCGCTGAAATCATAAATATATATACAGAAGATAAATATTTGACCGACGGCAAGCCGGACATCAAGAAAATTAACCCATTTCTTTTGACAATGCCTGACAACCGATATTGGTCAATCGGCGACTGCCTGGGTAATGCATGGAGTGCGGGTAAGAAGATAAAAGAGGAAAAGAAATAAGAGCACCAACGAAATGGGTGACACCGAGGCCGGCGAAGGGTCAATGAAGTTCTTAATCACTCACTGCATTAAGAATGTCGCATTCATCTCCGATAAACTATTAGCGGGTTGCTAAGGAGTTTATTAATAAAGCCGCGTTAATTGTCATGCCCGTCCCTGAAGCGCCTGCTTTTGGCAGCCGGCAAGCGGGTAAATTGTTGCAGACCTGATATAATTTTTAATGCAAGGGTAACCATGGGAAAAAAAGCGTCTGATAAAACTTCCCTGTACACAGAGGAGGAACTGCTGGAGATGGTCCGGCTGTGGGTCCCGCCGGAGCGTGTGCCTGGCAGGGTCCGGATTAAAGATACTTCGGATTTTTTCCAGGTGGATTATGATGACGTAGTTGTGCTTGGGGGTGTGCCGTATTTGGTGCGCAATAACGAACGTGAAGGCAGATTCGGGATTGAGGACCAGCAAAAATTCTGGGTCAAACGCGCCATTGACCTTAAAACCGGCAGGATCAAGATTTTAAAATGGACTTTCTGGGAGACGTTTACAGGCAGGATAGGGAGTCTGGTCTTTGAGTGTGTGCGAAGCCCTCTCAAAGAGGCGAGGATATTGAATATAGTCCGGGGCAGACCCGACTTTATGCAGGGGGAGACATTCATGGACGCTGCGGGCAATCCTCTGAGGATTATGGACTTCATTCACGGAAAGTCACTTGAGGATATTACATTGACTCTGGGCGCAAGTCATGAAGATTATTTTTTCAACCATTATCCCGGGCTGCTCTCGGAGTTTATTACTGCTGTCGAGGCCATCGCTTTTCTCCACGCCCACGGAGAAAAACACGGCGACCTCCGCCGGGACCATCTGCTGAAAGATAATGCCACAGGACGATACCGGTGGATTGATTTTGATTACAATTACCGCCACAGGGCCAATAAATTCAGCTATGACATGTTCGGGCTCGGCAATATACTCATCTATATAACAGGCAGGGGCGACGTTACAACACACAACCTGTCGCATAATGCCCCGGATACATTAAGCGGGCTCGACTCAGATGATTTGAATATTGTATTTAATTACCGCGTGGCAAATCTCCGGAAGGTCTACCCGTATATCCCGGAACCTTTAAACAGGGTACTTCTGCACTTTTCGGCAGGCGCCTCTGTATATTATTTAAATACGGCAGAGCTGCTTGCCGATCTGAAAGAAGCGTTTAGCATATTAAAATAAACAATTATCAAAGGAGTCATTATGAATATTGAAGCAAACAGCGGAGCCCGTGACAAACATCTTTTGATTGCCATAGACGATACGCAGGATTCAAAGCGCGCCATACTTTATGTCGGTGAATTTTTAGGCGGTTTCCCCGGGTTTAAGATTACGCTTTTAAGCATAGTTCAGGAGCCGGAGGAGGATTTTTTCAGGAGTGAGCAGGAGCGGGTTTCATGGATAAATGACAAGAAAAAAGAGATGAGCGGACTGCTCGATAAGTACAGGCAGGTACTGATTCAGTCCGGTTTTCAGGAGGATAAAGTTGATGTTAAATTATGCATCGGCGACGCCAAGTCGCTGTCTGATATGATCCTGTCATTTCAGTGCGACATCGGCTGTTGTACGGTAGTTGTAGGACGGCATCATAAATCGAAAACAGAAGAGTTCCTTTTCGGCAGCATTTCCAGTCAGCTTATCCATGAAGCGAAAAACTGCGCTGTCTGGGTGGTGGAGTGAGGAGCGTGCATCTGAGTGAACCCTTCCCTCATCTTAGCCCGTCTTTATCAACCTCACCCTGATGTCCCCGAATCCCGGTGACCCTGTATATAATGAGATGTTCCCGGGATCATGGAGCTCATTAATATTCGGAGTATATTCAGATGTTTGATTCATGAAACCGATGCCTGAGGCCTTTTGCCCTCCAGGGCCGAACGCGGTCTTGATGGTACCCGGCATTATCTCGTCAGTCAAAAAGACCTTTCCCCTGATTTTGCTGCCCAGAGGGTTTTCGAGAGTTACCAGGTCTCCGGTCTTCAGGCCCAAATTCTTGCCCTCTACCCTGTTTACGGCAAGGACGGGAATAGACACGCTGCGAGGGCCGAATGAATTCTCTCTATTGTCCTGCAGGCCGGTCTTATTGGGAACAGCCGAACTCTCCGGTATTGTATAATCGAACTGATCGTTTAATGGTTCCATGCATTCCGTATTCGTCTCGGCAAGGTACGGGCAGACCGTAGTCATGGTCATGGCATGATGGACCCTGCCGCTTATTAACTGAAAGGGATATTCGGGATATGTATTTTTATATAGAGTATTGCCGGGATTCCACCTGCTCTCTGCCCAGTAAAAGGTCGCTGGCAGGTCTGTTCCGAAGGTCTTGTTGATATTTTCAGTATAGCTGAATTTGAATTCGAATTTTTTTGATACTGTCTTCGGGTATTTTCCCGAGGGAGCAGCTGTTGAATTTTTGTACCTGAAATAACTGGCAGGCCACACGGCTACCCCATTGTGTTTTCTGAGCCAGACCGCAGTAAGCGGTTCACCATGTTTTAAGATTTTATTCCCCCAGGCAGCGTCAGGATTATCCGGAATGCCCCTGATCAGACAACCCTCTGGAAAGTCGGGGTAGGGTAGGGGTTCCCCGACATTATAAAACCCGGGCGCATCAGACAGTATCTCATTTATGAATGCCTCTTCATCAATATATTTAAGCCGGAAATCTTCAGCCTTAATATCAGGGTCACTGTTATGTATCAGCGCTTCGGAAAGAGTGATCATGAATTCATAAGGGGTCCTGGACTGATGCAATGGTTTAATGACCTGGTCCCTGAGGGCGATCTCCGGGCTCATTGTATAAACATCGCTGACCCCCATCCTTTCAAGGTAACCTGCTTCAGGCAGCACGATGTCCGCGTATTTACCTGTTTCACTGATGTGGGTATCAATAAAAACCATGAGTTCAAGGCGGTAATCATCACCATCTTTTGCAGTCAGCGCCTCTTTCCACGCGGAAGTATTGCCTGCGGTTATGACCGGATTACCCGCCCTTGTTACAAAGGCCTTGACCGGATAACGGTAATCCCGGAATGGCCCGTATTTTATCCTCACGCCTCCTTTTATTTTTTCAGGGAGATCAGTCAGCACCCCCTTCCATGAAGCAGGATAGTCGCCGAATGTGTCCTTGTTCAGTTCCGACAGCTTTCCTGTAACCTGCCTGCCGCTTATTTCCCTGCTTACCGTTTTATCCAGAAATTCTTTTCCGACTGTTTTAACGCCCTTCTTCGGTTTCTGACTGTCGATAAAGACAAGACCGCCCGGAACATCAACGTTACCTGTTATCAGACATAGCGCCGACATGAGTATGGATGTTACATCACCGTTTGTATGGTGGGAGGAGCCGTGTATGCCGATCTCCATTGCAGCTGGTTTGGTGATGCCGAATAAATGGGATATCTTTTTTATATTGTCCGGTGAAATTCCGGTCTTCTCCTCTGCCCATTCCAGGGTGAAGTAATTCAGGTCATTGGCCGGGTCTTCCTTTTTTGTGTATTCAAGGAAGGTGTCTTTAAATTCCTGCCAGCCAATAGTGTATTTCTCAATAAAGCCGTGGTCCATATACTGAAGTTCCTTTGAATCGTTGCTAATAATAAAGTTAAGCATTGCAGCAAGCAGCGCGGCATCTGATCCTGGCCTTGCAGGCAGCCATATATCAGCGTGCGCGGCGGAATTGGTGTAAGCCGGGTCAACAACAATGTATACGCATCCGTTTTCTTCTCTGGCGGCAGGGATTCCTTTGGACATGTAGTTGAAGCGTGTTGCGACAAACGGGTTGGCCCCGATATTGAGGAGAAGTTTAATGTCGTGTTTACTATTAAGATATAATTCACCATCCTCGTTTCTTAAAAGGACCGGTCTCTGAATGTCAGGAAGGGGCCTTTCATCGCCCAGCATAATTCCCTGCCCCCATTTCCTGTTGGGGTCACAGATACTGCCGTGATTGAATGTGTTGGGGGTGCCGAAGGCATGGAACAGCCGGTAATAAGCCTCTCTGTCGGTCACGTCCCCGCAATCCATAAAGACCGATTCGGGGCCGTATTTCTTTTTTATGGCGATCATTTTAGCGGCGATGAAATCAGCGGCCTCTTTCCATGTTATCGGGTCCCATTTATCTTCACCCCTTTCACCTGACCGCATTAACGGGGTCTTTATCCTGTGAGGGGAGTATGTGAGCTGGAGTCCGGAGGCGCCTTTTGCGCAAAAGGTCCCGTTATTAACAAGCGTGTGCGGGTTCCCGTAGATCTTTTTTGCGATTCCGTCTTCAACCAGCACTGATATCCCGCATTCGGATGGACACATGGCGTCCGATGTATAAACCAGTTGAGAAGAAATGTCAGGTCCCGCGGTCTGCTGTTTCCCTGAAGTACGGCGCGCATGAGGAATGTTCTCAACCTTATAATCATTCAGAGGCGAGCCTTCCAACGGGCCGCTGTATGTGTAGAAAACCAGCGGGTTAGTCCCGAGATCAGGATTAAGGGCTTTGACATTTTTATTTTCCAGCGCGAGTGATATATCGCTTTTTTTATCGTTGATGTCACCGAAGACCATGGCCTTTCCCATGCAGCTCTGTACGCAGACGGGCAGCAGGCCTTTACTAATCCTCCTGCCATAACAGAAATCGCATTTTTCCGCGGCCCCGCTGTCCTGTCTTGTCCCTATCGCGTTATAAGGGCATTTTTCATAGCACTTCTGACAGGCGGTGCATTTACTGTCATCAAGCAGGACGATCCCATCCTGATTTCTGAACAGCGCCTGTTCTTCACATGCATCCATGCAGGGTGCGGAGGCGCAGTGATTGCACAGGCGCGGAAGGAAGAACTTGCGAAGTTCCGGATAGCTGCCTGAGTGGTAAGTTTCCACTTTGCACCGGAAGGTACCGAAGGGGACATCATACTCGGCCTTGCAGTTCACCTGACAGGCAAAGCAGCCGACGCATCTGTCCAGATTGATTAACATCGCGTATCTCCTGTTCTGTCTTGCCATGGCTTTAATTTAACGGATATCGCTTATAAAATAAAATACGTCAATTATTAATTGACAGGTTATATATAAAATGTTATTTTCAGAACACTATAGAAGGAGAGCAATAATGTCATATCAGATCGCGTTCAACATATCGCTGGAATGTGTGGACAAGGATGAGCTTTTGGAGCGTTTTGAGCGGAAGGCTGATTTTGTGCTGGTCGATACAATCGGAACGTACGGCGGGAACAGGTACAGGATCAGGGGCGCAACAACAATCCCATATACTGAAGTAGTGGACAGAAGGAAGGACCTGCTCAAGTATAAAGAGATCATTGTATACTGCAAGGAAAAGACCTGCGTTGCATCCAAAAAAGTAGCATCTGCCCTGAAAATGCTGAACGTCCCGAATGTGAAGGTCTACGAAGGCGGGATAGTAGAGTGGATGGATAATGGACTGCCGGTCGAGGAACTGTAGGGGCATTCAATGAAAAAGCCTCAGGAGATGATCATCTACAATATATTCCCCCTTCTTGCCGGAAGGTTCTCCCTCTGGGGGGAGCATTTCAGACGGGCATCTGAAATGTGCTTCAACTGGGTCTTTGTGAACCCGATACAGCGGCCGGGCTATTCAGGCAGTTTATACTCGATTTCGGATTATTTCAGTTTCAATCCCCTGTTGACGGATGTAAACAGCAAAAAAAGTCCTGCGGACCAGGTGAGGAATATGATTGCAGAGGCCCAAAAGTGCGGGCTCAGTGTCATGATCGACCTGGTGGTCAACCACTGCGCCTTTGATTCAGAGATCACAAGAAAACACCCTGAATGGTTCTCCTGGGAAAGAGGTGAAGTGGCGCATCCTTTCTGTTATGGCGATGACGGGAAAAAGGTTGTGTGGGGCGATCTTGCCAAATATAATTACGAAGGAACAAAGGACCCCGAAGGCCTCTATCAGTTTATAAAAAAGATAGTTGATTTCCTTATCACCCTCGGCTTTAAAGGCTTCAGATGTGATGCCGCCTATCAGCTGCCGGGCAAATTCTGGAAGAGGCTTATAAGGGAGACGAAAAAGAACAGTCCCGGTGTTCTCTTTTTTGCCGAGACACTGGGATGTACCGCTGACCAGACCAGGACAACGGCAAGGGCGGGTTTCGATTATGTATTTAACAGTTCCAAGTGGTGGGACCTCAAAGGTCACTGGCTGATGGCGCAGTATGATCTGACCAGAGATGTGTCGGATTCCATCAGTTTCCCTGACAGCCATGATACGCCAAGGCTCATGGAAGACTTCAGAGGAAATATCGCCGGAGTGAAACAGCGTTATCTGCTTGCGGCGCTGTATTCAGCGGGGGTCATGATGCTTATGGGATATGAGTTAGGTTTTCGCAGGAGTACGCATGTAGTGCATTCAAGGCCTGATGACTGGGAGAAAACCGATGTTGATATCACGAGTTTCATAAAAAAGGTCAATAATATCAAAAAGGCGCACAGTGTTTTTCAGGAAGATGCGCCCACGGAGATACTGCAGAATAATAATCCGGATATTCTTATCTTATGGAAGGCCTCTACGCGTACGGATGATGAGGCGCTGATTATCATTAACAAGGACATCCATGGTAAACAGCATTTTTATGCGGAGAGCCTCAATGAATTTGTCCTTGCCGGGGCGCCCCTTCAGGACGTATCTCCCGAATATCCGTTGGAATTTATTCCGGAACCCTTTCATTATGAATTAAATCCCGGACAG
This sequence comes from Thermodesulfovibrionia bacterium, assembly GCA_020053105.1. GTDB lineage: Bacteria > Nitrospirota > Thermodesulfovibrionia > UBA6902 > UBA6902 > UBA6902. The sequence continues at coordinate 86,256 of JAGVNU010000070.1, read as the reverse complement.
GGGCTTGTATATGTAACAAAACGGGACGGGGCAAGACAAATTCGTGAGGATTGATTCAGCGGGGACCGGAGCTATTCTTTTGCGCTGCCGTCAAATATGAACTTGCAGCATCCCAGGTCCAGGACCTGGTTGTCTGAAGACAGATGGGACTTCAGGTTCTCCGTAATATGGTAAATTCTATGGACGCCTTCTTTTCTTTTCCGGACTAAACCGGTGGTCTCCAGTATTTTTAAATGTTTTGAAATATTATACGTCTTTATTCTGAGAGTATTTGATAAGTCCTGAACAGAGGCTTCCTGTTTCAACAGCTCATGGATAATCTGAAGGCGGTTTTCATCTGCCAAAGCCTTTAAGATGGTTGTCCAGTTAAGATGGGTTTCAACGCTGGAATTAGCGCTTGTTTGCGACATAACTAATAATATGTTCTTTCTTACAGGAAAAGCAAGACATTTCTGCCGGCAATAAGAAGGGGGAAGACCATAAATATGAAAGTGCATTAATCGCGAAGAATGCCGGATGCATAGGCGGGGGCAAGCCGGTTTCAGAAAAAAATTTATTGTTAATAATTGGGCTATAAAAATTTCTAATTGTTCCGGGGAATAATTGTATGCTATAATCCCTCGACCAAGTTCTTATTTATTAATTTTTCTAAATTAAATAGAAGGAAAATTCAATATGCTGCTGTATCTGTTTCTGGTAGTATATTTTTTTATCTTGATTACTGTTTTTATTTATGCCTCTCACCGGTATTACATGGTCTATCTTTATTACAAGCACCAGAAAGATAAACCGGTACTCAGGCATAAGTTAGATAAGTTGCCGCGTGTCACTGTGCAGCTTCCCGTATATAATGAAATGTATGTTGTAAGACGTCTGATAGCAGCGTCCTGCGAAATTGATTATCCCGCAGAGCTGCTCGAGATCCAGGTGCTGGATGATTCTACGGACGAGACTAAAGAAATAACCAGGAATTGTGTCGAGGAATTCAGGGCCAAAGGTTTTGATATAAGCTGTATATACCGTGAAAACAGAGAGGGCTATAAAGGCGGCGCTTTGCAGAACGGGCTTAATTATGCCAAAGGGGAATTCATTTTTGTGTTTGATGCTGATTTTATTCCCCAGAAAGATATCCTTAAAAAAACAATACATTTTTTTGCCGATAAATCTGTCGGCATGGTGCAGACAAGGTGGGCCCATTTGAACGGGAGCTATTCTTTTATTACCAGGGTGCAGGCCATAATGCTTGACGGACATTTTGTTATCGAACATACGGCCAGGAACTGGTCCGGGAGGTTTTTTAATTTTAACGGCACGGCAGGGGTCTGGCGGAAAGAAGCGATAACATCAGCTGGTGGATGGCAGAATGATACCCTGACTGAAGACCTGGATTTAAGCTACAGATCGCAGCTCAAGGGGTGGAAATTCATATACCTGAAAGATGAACTTACCCCTTCTGAAATTCCGGTCGAGATCAACGGGTTCAAGAGCCAGCAGCACCGCTGGGCCAAGGGTTCGATACAGACCGCAAAAAAATTACTCCCTGCCATTTTAAAGAGCGATCTTCCGCTGAAGGTGAAGGTAGAGGCGTTCTTTCACCTTACAAATAACATATCGTACCTGCTCATGCTGGTGCTCTCGGTATTGATCTATCCGTCCATGGTCGCGAGGATCAATATAGGTTGGTTCAGGATGCTGGTGGCGGATGTGCCGTTTCTTCTTTTTGCCACGGTCGGGATATCTTTCTTTTATATATGTTCGCAGAAAGAGGCATATAAGGACTGGAAATCGAGGATAATGTATCTGCCCGCGCTGATGTCGCTCGGCATAGGACTTTCAGTAAATAACTCAAAAGCCGTGCTGGGCGCAATATTCAATAGAAAGACAGAATTCAAAAGGACCCCCAAGTACAATATAGAGAAGAAAAAAGATATTTGGCTCGGGAAAAAATACAAGGGGGAAATAAACCTTCTTGTATTGATGGAACTGCTCCTGGGTGTCTATTTCACATTTAATATTTACTTTGCGTTTATCAACAGAATTTACATATCAATTCCGTTTCTCATGATGTTTCAGATGGGCTATTTTTATGTTGCTTTTTTGTCGATTTTTCAAGTAGTATTGAGTGCCATAGCCTCACATAGATGGGTGCGAAATTTCTTTTCCAAAGGCAAGACTGAAGACATTGTTGCTGCATAACGGACGATTACGATTGTCGGAATAATATTATTTTTTAAATAATAAATATTTAATCAAAAGGAGTATGGCTTATGAGAAGAAAAATTGTTTTGATGTCTTTGTTATTAGCAGGATGTATTTTTATCTCAAGTAATGCTATCGCTGCCTGGACACAGGCCAAGGGCCATTCGTATAATCAACTGACGTTAAGCCATTACAAGACCATAGAGAAATTTACTACTATAGAAAAGCATGAGACGGTTGAGGGTTTTTCCAAGTCTACTGATGTTAAAGCTACCCATGAAAAACCGTACAGAAATGAAGAAGAAGAATTTACCGCTTCAAAGCTGTCGTATTACGTGGAGTACGGGCTTAAAGATGATCTTACAGCCATCTTCTCAGGTGGATTTGAATACGTCAGATCAAATGATATCTTAAATAACACAGAGGATACTGATGAAGTCAGCGGGGTTGGTGATATTATTCTTGGCTTAAGACAGAAAATAAGCGACAATGTAGCCGGAGGGCCGATGTCTGTCCAACTCGACATTAAGATTCCCGAGGCATATGACTATGACATTCCCGTTGATTTTCAAAGCTTGGGAGACGGTCAATACGATGCCTTGTTAAAATTGAAATACGGTCGCGGTTTCAGTTGGGGATACGCCGTTCTTGACGCTGGATACAAGTACAGGTTTGCGAATGTGCTTCAGGATGATTCTGAAGCGTATGTTTCTTTTAAGCCGTCTGACACTGTAATAGTTTCCCTCAGCGGCGGTTACAATGCAACTCCCTGGCTGTCGATAAGGGGAAAGCTTGACTGGGACAAGTCTATTGGAAATGCAAGAGTTTCAGAAGATTTTGTAACATATTATGCGCCAGACGGCATGTCCGATGAGACTGGAAAGACCGTGATGATCCTGGATACATTGGGGCTTGAAAAAGACTCTATAACTGCCGGGCTTGCATTGGCCTTTACTGTTGCCAAGAACATGCAGATTGTTGCTTCATATGACTGGACGCTGGATGGTACCGGACCATTTAAAGACTGGAACTTCGGAGCATTCAAATCAAGTAACTCTTCAATCGGCGAGACGTTAAGTATTGCGCTGGCCTACTCACACTAATCGGCGGTCTCTAATTAATAGTAAATTAAAGGTGCTTTCTTGTGAAAAGAAGAAAGCACCTTTTCTTCTTTTTATATATGAAACTTGGGAAAAAATATTTATTCCTGCCGGCAATAATACTACTGGCAGTATTATCTCTGTACATATTCAATAACAGATATACCCTGACCGCTGTTTTCTATCAGACGCTTGGATCTCAGGACAAGGCCATTGATTGCTTTACGAAAGCTGTTGAAGTTGACCCCCAAAATGCTTACGCTTATTATCAGCTTGGATTGATGTATAAGGAGAAGGGCGCTTTTGACAGCGCAGAGCATGTTTACAGGAAACTGCTGGATATGTTCCCTGCTCATCCCCATGCAAACTATGATCTTGGTTATGTGTACAGGGAGAAAAAAGATTATGAAAAGGCAATGGCCCAATATCAAAAAGCGCTCAAAATAGATCCGGAGAATGCGTATGTACACTATGACCTTGGCTTTATATACAAGGAGAAGGGCCTTTATGAAGAGGCGCTTTCGGAATACCTGAAGGTCCTTGAGACCGATCCGGCCCATCGATACGCATTATGGGACATCGGAGTTGTATATGAAAAAATGGGAAAGAAAGACATGGCGCAAGATCAGATCCGACGGTATCATGAAATGACGGACTGCAGTTTCAGAAGGTTCTGGAACTGCCTGGACTAATTGGAAATCACAGCTTATATATCAGTAAACCTCCTCCTGTTTACCTCGTGGTATATCTTTCTGTACGGGAAGAGGGACTGCCTTTTGTTTGCAGACAGGCTAACAGGGACGTTTGTTTTATGCCTTACCCAGATCATAGCAACAGAGATGTTGCTGGGAATCGTATTTAAAAGTCTCTATCCATTACCACTCTTCCTGCTCAATGCTGCTATATCCGCAGGTATTCTGAGCATAGCTTTACGGAAAGACGCCAGTACCGGCGCGTATAATGAGATAAAGTTTGAGACGTTACGTATCTCCAGCATCATTGCAAAGGACAGAATACTGTTATGTATCTTCAGTCTCTTTCTGTTATCGTCCGGATGGATGATATTTCTGGGGTATCTTTTCCCTTCTTACTCGTGGGACGCGCTCTATTATCATCTGCCCATTGTGGGCCAGATCATGCAGAGCGGGTCAATTGGAGAAACCCGGACCCCTTCATCTATTCAGCAGTATATAAATATCTTCCCGAAAAACATCAACCTTTTTTTCCTCTGGAATGTCATATTCCTGAAAAATGACATTATCGTGGATTTGGGACAGTGCGTGTTTACGGTTGCAGGGGTCCTGTCCATATACAGCATGGCAGTCAAACTGAAAATAGCAGAGAAATACGCGATATATTGTGCCCTGCTTTTTTTCTTCACGCCAATACTGATGTTACAGTCAACAGTAAACTATGTGGACGGCGCCGTGTCCGTGCTGCTGCTCATTGCAGTGAATTTCTTAATGTATGATGACGTAGAAAGCCATATTGCCGGAACTGATTCAAGTCTGCCTTTTAAAAAGAGAGGAATTCCGCTTTTGCTATCGGGACTGGCTGCGGGACTTTTACTTGGCTCAAAGCCGACGGGCCCGGTATTCATTATTGTTATTCTGGGCGCGATCTTCATTCAGGAGACTGTAAAACTCAACACTGCATCTGCGGGGAGCCCATATACTCTGAAAGACAGCCTGAAGGCCTACCTGGCATGCTTTATTGTTCCGGCTATTCTGACCGGCGGTTACTGGTATATGAGGAACTGGATAATCTACGGCAACCCCGTATATTACATGGATGTTTCCATTTTCAATATCCATCTGTTAAAGGGTCTGAAAAGTGACTGGGTTGAGCCGGCCCCGGATATTATTAATTCACTGAATTATCTGACAAGGCCGTTATACGTATGGATGGAACGGGTCGGGTATTATCTGTATGATTCAAGGCTCAGCGGGTTTGGCCCGATATGGTTTATCCTGTTTTTGCCATCAATTATTCTTGCTTTTGTTCACGCGCTGATAAAGAAGAAATACAGATTTCTGTTTGCAGGCACAATACTTCTTCTAACATTCATGATACATCCGAGAAACTGGACCACGAGGTATGTCATTTTCATTGTCGGCCTTGGCGCCCTGTCTTTCGGGTTCGTGTTTGAGTATTTTAATAAAAGGGAAAATGTATTGAGAATAACAGCTCTGCTGCTTGCGGGATATACAATGCTGACCGCAAATTCACCCTGCATCACGCCGGATAAAATCAGGGAGTTTATCGCCCTGCCTGCCGGCGAGCGCACATTGTCCCGTCATAAGCCGTCTAATATTGATACGAAGGTCAGGGATGAATACGGGTACTGGATATGGATAGAGAACAATATAGCGGAAGGAGACACCCTGGCATATACCTTTGCAGACAGCGGGATAGATATATCCAGGCCTTTCTTTCTTGCCCCTTTGTGGAACGCAGGGTTTTCAAACAAAGTCGTCTACATTAAATCCGACACTTACGAAGAATGGCTGGAAAAACTGGAGAATGATAATGCAGGGTATATATTAATTAAAAAAGGGTCAACTGAAGATCAATGGGTCGAGAAAGAAAGACGGCTATTTTATTCTCTTAGCTGGATGGGTAATATGAAAGAGAAATTTGAGATTATGTATTCTGATGAGAACTACAGGATCGTGAAATATAAAAAGGGATGAAGGCTGAAGGATGAAGGCGGAAAACAGGGAAAACATATTTTTTGTTCTTTATATTATTACTGTAGTTGTTCTGGCGGTAATATATTTTTCCGTTCCTGAAAGGGGGGACTTTCTGGAATTTAATATGAGATGGTGGAAGGAGTTCCGGCGGGTCCTTGGCTCTATTTCTTACACAGGGTATTAGTGATATAATTTAGATGAAAGTGCATTCATCCTCTGTAATATTATATAGATATTTCAAATACATCAATTAAGGCGTTGACTTTGAAGGTATTATTTACAGATAATTAGAGCGGTAATTTTCATGGCAACCAACAAAAATAAAATAATAAACCGAAGGGCGTTATTTATTGTTCCTCCAACGGGCCTTTTTTACAGGGATGACCGCTGTCAGGTCTCCTTAAAAGGCGTTTCAAATGCGCCGCGCCCGCCCCTGGATCTGGCATACATGTCTGCCATCCTCGAAGAGAATGATTTCGAATGCAAGATGAGGGACTACCCTGTTGAAAACGGGAGCTGGCAGGAAGTTGAAGACGACATCAGGGACTTCGCCCCATCCATGCTTGTTATCTACACGACGATTACTTCAGTAAAAGAAGACCTGCTCGCCTGCAAGATCGCCAAAGAGATCAATCCTGATATAATCACCGTTGCAAAAGGCGGCGATACCACAATCAGCCCGGTGGAGAGGCTTGAGATGTGCGAACACCTCGATATCGCCATTATCGGCGAACCGGAACTGACAATGCTTGAGATAGCGCAGGGCAGGGAACTGAAGGACGTAAGAGGCATCTGTTACAGAGATAACGGGAAGATAGTAAAAACACCCAGGAGACCGTTCATTGATGACCTCGACAGACTGCCTTTTCCCTCCAGACATCTTCTGGACCAGAGTAAATACGTCAGGCCGGATACAGGGGAAATCCTGACAACCATCCAGTCGAGCAGGGGGTGTCCGGCCAAGTGCATCTATTGTCTCAGCAGGGTTGTTGCAGGCGCTGATTTGAGGCTTCGTTCGCCAAAGAATGTGGTTGATGAGCTTGAGCATTGCGTAAATGATTATGGCATCAGAAATTTCTTTTTCAGGGCCGATACGTTCACCTGGGACAAGGAATGGGTCATAAGCGTATGCAGGGAAATAATCTCCAGAAAGCTCGATATACAGTGGGTCGCAAACAGCAGGGCAAATACAGTGGATGATGAAAGGCTTGTATGGATGAAAAAAGCGGGCTGCTGGCTCGTGTCCTTCGGTGTAGAGAGCGGCAGCCAGTACATACTCGATATGACGAAAAAGGGGATAACCCTTGAGCAGTCAAGGGAGGCCCTCAGGCTGGCAAAGAAGCACAAGCTCAAGACATTCGTGACTTTTTTGATCGGGATGCCATGGGACACAAGGGGGACCATAATGCAGACCTTTGATTTTGCCAGGGAGATTGACGGTGATTTCTTTGAGGTAATACTGCCTTACCCATTCCCCGGGACAACCTATTATGAGATAGCAAAAAGAGACGGCCTTATCCTTGAAGGCGCTTATGATCATATTTATGACCACTTTAATTCAGTCGTGAGGACCTATCACCTTTCCGCGGACGAGCTTACAGAACTGAAAAAGAAATCCTTCTGGTATTTATACGCCAGACCCCGCTACATCAAAAAGATAATTTCACAGTGTGATTCGCCGAAGGCATTTAAAAATTATCTCACATTCGGCATCAACAAGATGAAGGCACATTTTGCTTCATCCCGGGTTTAACATCTCGTAACAAATCCCAGTTTAAAATCTGATTAACTTATTAATGTATCCTGTGACTGCAGGTTCAGGCCGGACAATGTGCTATCATATAGAGGGTAATACAGTAATAATGCAATAAATATATCGGGGAGGCAGTAGTCTCCTCAGCCCCTTTCAACAATACAATAAGAAGAGAATCATGTTATCTGATAAAACAATAACAGTGATAATCCCTGTGTTAAACGAGGAGCAAACACTGCCGCTTGTTTTAAATGACATACCCAAAGACCTGGTGGATGAAGTTGTTGTTGTAGACAACGGGAGCACGGATAAAACCCCTTCAATAGCAAGAGAGTCCGGGGCCACACTGCTGTTTGAATCAAGGAGGGGGTACGGCTTCCCCTGCCTTAAGGGGATGGAATATCTCAAGACTGCGGGCACTGATATTGTTGTATTTGCAGATGGAAATTACAGCGACCATCCTGACGAGATAATTAAACTTGTCGAACCGATTGTTAATGAAGATTATGATCTTGTATGCGGCTCCAGGGTAATGGGAGACGTTCAGGAAGGCGCTTTGCGTGCGCCGGTACGCTTCGGTAATCTTCTTGCAACCGTTTTAATAAGATTGTTTTATGGGTTTAAATATACCGATGTCGGGCCTTTCAGGGCCATCAAGTTTGAAAAATTATTAAAACTGGATATGTCTGATAACCTGGGATGGACGGTTGAAATGCAGGCCAAGGCAGTTAAGTGCGGATTTAAGATAAAGGAGGTGCCCGTGAGTTATCGTGCAGGAACAGGCAAATCAAAAATTACGGGCAGCGCATTGGGAATAGCTAAAGTAGGGTACAGGATAATACGCGCGATTATTAAGAACCTGTTTTATCGTCCCGGATAGACTGATATTACTGACATCAAGTGGAGAAACTTCCTGTACAGGAAGTTGTGGTATAATCCGGGGAAACAGGAATAGTTTTTCAGAAGAGTATAAACAATGTCATTACAATACAGATTGAACTACGGAGGTCAATAATATGGAAAATGAGGCGCTGATCAGGCTCGGGTTCTTTTTCGGGGTACTGACAGTTATGGCAATATGGGAACTCCTGCTGCCGCGCCGTGTTCTTACCATGTCTAAACTGACCCGATGGCTCAGCAACCTGGGGATAGTTGTTATTGACACTGCTCTCCTGAGGTTGATATTTCCTGTTCTTGCAATAGGGGTGGCTGTTGCCGGGCAGGAGAACAACTGGGGCTTGCTGAACAATGTTCAATTGCCGTACTGGCTGTCTGTCGGACTGGGGGTCCTGGCGCTTGACTTTGTAATTTATCTTCAGCACGTGATGGTCCATGTGTTGCCTGCCTTGTGGAAATTTCATATGATGCACCATGCGGACCTTGATTTTGATGTCACTACGGGTTTGCGTTTTCATCCGGTTGAAATAATCGTGAGTATGATAATCAAACTTTCCGCAGTTGCGGCCATTGGCCCCCCAGTCCTGGCTGTGCTGATATTTGAAGTGACCCTTAACGCGACCTCGATGTTTAATCACGGCAATGTGAAGTTGCCTATTAATATTGACAAGGCGCTTCGCCTCTTCGTCGTCACCCCTGATATGCACCGTGTCCATCACTCGGTGATAATAAGGGAGACCAACAGCAACTTCGGTTTTAATTTCCCCTGGTGGGACCGCTTTTTCGGAACATACCGCGATCAACCTTCCGCAGGGCATAAAGGGATGACAATCGGGTTGTCCCAGTTCCGTGATCCGAAAAAGAACAATTTGCCGAGCATGCTCATGCTGCCTTTCACCGGAGATACGGGGGCATACTCTATTAACCGGTGGGGTAAAGAGCCGGAGAAGAGGGACAAATAAAAGCTCTGTCCGGGAAAACAGGGGCCATATTATGAATAATTTTCGCGCACCACTTCGCGGGCGTCTTTGTCCTCACGCAGCCGTAAAAATACGGGTTGTCTCATAATGCCGTCTTTGGTCCAGCCTGTGAAGGTGACTTCGCAAACCAGCTCCGGCTTTACCCATGTGTCTGCGGTATTGGTCTCGGGCTCAATTTTAAAGGGGCATGCTTTCCGGACCAGCGGCTTCAATTTATCGTACATTACCTTTAGATCTTTCTCCCCGAACCCGCCTCCCGAATGACCGATGTATATCAGTTCGTCGCCTTCATACACACCTAAGACAAGATTGCCGAAGTGCTTCCTGCCGCCTCTCGGTTCTGTGAATCCCGCGATTACGCCCTCCTGAGTGAGACGTGCCTTCACCTTCAACCACTGACTGCTCCTTTTGCCCATCTCGTATGTGCTTTGAGAATGTTTGGCGATGGTCCCCTCAAGCCCTTTTTCCTTTACGACATTAAAGAACAGGACGCCTTCTTTCAAAACATGATCGCTGAATTTTATCTTCGGTAAAGACGGGAGGATTTTTTTCAGGAGATCTTTTCTCCTGAACAGGGGCAGGTTTGTCAGATCATGTCCCTTGAAGTGCAGGAGATCAAAGACGTAGTAGAGCAGATGACCGCTTCTGGATTTCCGGTAATCCTGCAGCATCTGGAAATCCGGACGCCCCTGATCATCCACTACAACAATCTCTCCATCCAGAACAGCATCAAATCCGAGGTCCCGAAGCGAGTCGGCAACGGGGAGAAACTTTTGAGTGAGTGAGATCCGGTTGCGGGAATAAAGCGAAACGTCACCGTCCCTGATCTCGGCTATGGCCCGGTAGCCGTCCCATTTCATCTCAAAGATCCAGTCCGGATGATCAAACGGTTTTTTGACCAGGGTCGCAAGCATCGGTTTTATGTTGTGAGGCATCGGGCCAACCGGCGCGTCCTTCAGGTCTTGCTCTTCCAGAGCTTCATGAAGACGGATCTGTTTGAGTTTTTTTTGCTTGAAAGATTTACCCGGTCCGCCTTCGGAAACCTCCTCCAGGGTCTTGCCGGATACTACGGAACGGTTCTCCTTTAAAATGGATATGTCACCTGCATACCGGTCTTTCTTCTTCAGGAGCAGCCATGACTTCTCGTCTTTCCGCATCCGCACGAGGGCGAATTCGCCCTGAAGCTTTTCTCCATTAAGCACAAACTTCAGGTCCCCCTTTTTTAATCCGTCACGCAGATGCTTCTCACTTCCCTTTTTGTCTGTTGCAGTAGGGTGATGATAAAAACCCCTGTCCCAGATGATGACGCCCCCGGCGCCGTAATTACCTTCAGGGATGACGCCTTCAAAATCCTTATAATCAAACGGGTGGTCCTCAACCATCATGGCAAGCCTTTTTATGGAAGGGTCCACTGAGGGGCCCTTCGGAACAGCCCAGCTCTTCAGGACACCATCCAGCTCAAGTCTGAGATCATAATGGAGGTTTCGCGCCGCGTGCTTATGAACGACAAAAATGAGCTGCTCCCCTTCAGGGCGCGCCTCCGGTTTCGGTTCAGGGGTTTTCTCGAATTCCCGTTTGGATTTGTATTCTCTTAATCCCATAGCATTGACCCTGGCCCCATCTGTTTTTTTACAGCATGGCTGCCTTCATATGTCTCTTGAAGAATTGTATCATATGCGATAGTGACAGTAGTAGTCAGCGGAGGGCCAGAATAATTTTGGATAACTTATGGAATAGTATCAAAACCCTGTTCTTTAAAATGCGGGTCAAACGCAAAAACAGTCTTGATTCCCAGATTACGCATAGTCTCGAAGCTGACACAATCAACAAGGCTAAGCTTACGTCTTGAGGAGGCAAGCAGGGCGCTGACTGCTGACCTGTGCATCCCGGAATTTATAAATTCGATATTTATCAGAGGAAGGATGTCTGCCTGAAATCCTCTTATTGCCTCCATACCGAGGCGATGCTGTATAAGGGCAAAACTTTCAATGAGGACATAGTTATTGGAAATAAGTACGATTTCGGAAGTGAGTAAATCAACCCATCTCTTTTTTGCCTTTTGATGGTTGGAATCGTCCCTGTCCAACAAGGCGTAGAAGGCTGACGTATCAATAAAAATATTCATTTACTGAAGGCCTCTGCAAGATACCGGTCATGCTCTTTTGAGACATTGTGCCTGCCGGAGCCGAATTTTCCTGCTATGTTGAAAGCTCTTACCCTCCTTTCCTCAACATCCACAGCGCCGCCTGATTTAACCATCACATCAACAGCCTGCCTTATAAGCTCTGCGACAGACAGATGCCGGGACGCCGCCAATTTTTTCAGCTTATTTGCCTGTTCGTCCGTTAGTTGTATCTGTGTCCTGACCATTCCGCCTCCAGTGATTACACTTTTGATTAAATGATAACAGACTGAAGATGTGGGTGTCAAAAGAATTCTCCACGCGAAAAGAAGATATTCGTTTCTGATGTAAGTTTAATATCACTTCACAAGAGACTCAATGTTTCGGCCCTATTAAGTACTTCATAAAAGCATAAGTCTCTACAATACTGAAAAAGCGTATTATGGTCTCAGTGCCAGGAGTGTAAGTTACAGCAGAACAACAATGAAGGATGCTATATAAATGGCATCCTTCATGTATGTTGTGTATGCAAAAGATATAAATTAACGGTTACGGCCACCACGACCCATTCCACCACCGGGCCCCATTCCGCCACCACGACCCATTCCGCCACCCATGCCACGTACCGGTGGGTCATCCGGTAAAGTTATGCCTTGCTCTCTGGCACGCTCTTTCATACGCTCGTGATGCTCGCTACGAATTTTTTCTTGCTCTTCGGCACTCGTGGCAGCGCGCATTCTGGCACGATGCTCTATGCGCTCCTGCTCAGTCATGAGCTGACTCCCATATATCCGGTCCTGTTCCTGCATTTGGGTTTGTGTTTGCTGTTGCATACGCTCCTGGTCTGCAGCAAATGCGATTCCGATAGAGACAACAAGTGTGCCAGTCAGTATAAGTATCAGGAGTAACGTACTATTGCTCCAAATTCTCTTTTTCATTTTATTACCTCCTTTTTATGGCAAATTATATCGCGTTAAAAAAGATGCTCAAGGGCAGCCACTTTTTTATTGGCAGCCGCCCTGGGTTACTCCCCTTTTATCCTGATGATCTATCTTCCTGTCCATAATGGACAACCTGTTACAGCATCTCTTAATTCGATAGTCGGTCCGTCCGGAAGATACGTAAACGAGGCAGCGATATTCCTGAATATCCCGTCAAAATCAACGATCAAGGCCTCTACGAAAACTTCATCGCCAATTTTCGGCCTGTCAACCTGCTGCTGATTCCAATATCCTACAGGCCCCAGTCCGTAAACCGTCACTTCTCCCATATTTTCGGTCGCTATAGTTATTCCATCCTGAGAGGTGTATGTGCCTACAGCTGTCACAATGCCTTCAATAGCAGTTGGAACTCCGGTGAGAACGTTTTTACATACGCCGGGTTTTGCTTCTGCAATTGCTGTCACCAGGAACAGCGATACTAATGTTAATACAAGTATGGTTTTAGCGGTTCTCATGTCTTCACCCCCTTTCTATAATTAAAGTCTATCTGATTATGGATAGACACAACATCGTACAATCGCATGATATTTTGTAGACGTTAGAATGTATTTTTGTAGGACAAATGCGGTATCAGCATAGAGAATAGATGTTTTGCGGTAAAAGGATCTCTGCAGTCACGACCGTTCTTGAATTTTACAGAAGGTCGCCTGAATTCCTCAAATCGATTCTGAATCAAGCAGCCCTGATTTCAGGGCATATCTTACAACATCCGCTGTCTTATGGAGATTGAGTTTTTCCATAAGTCTCGATCTGTGAGTTCTGACAGTATGAGTACTTATATTAAGCGTTTGCGCGATCTGCCTGTTTGTATTGCCTGAGGCGATGAGAAACAGTATCTCACGTTCACGGCCCGAAAGGGCATCTGTTTTACCGGGAGGGAGAGACCTCATCTCAGCGTGTTTTGAGGGATGATCCGTTCCGCTCCTGATCTCATCGCTGTTTTTTTCTGTTTGCCTGAAGACGGCTGAAATATATTTTTTCCCTCCCAGGTAAATGACACTTGAACTGACCGATACCGGGATCTCGTCGCCATTTTTCTTGCATATCAGTATATCGGGAGTTGTCATGGGTCCATGCTTAACATGACTCTGGAAGATAGTCCTGTAATTCTCTGCTTCTTCTTCAGGGTGGAGTTGAGTAAAGTGCATTCCAACGATTTCTTCTTCCAGCATGCCGAAAAGCTGCTCGGATTTTTTATTTACCTCGACAACGATCCCTGTGTCTGTGTCAACTACAATGATAGCGTCATATGCATTTTCAACTATCGCCCTATATCTTGCTTCAGATTCTTTCAAGGCCTGCTCCATTTGCTTCTGGGTTGAAATATCAATAATGTAAACAAACACGTGTGCCAGACTCTCCGAATATTCTGGGGGGACAACGACCTTTATTAATATGTGCCTCATCTCTCTTTCCCGTGTTTGAATGACGGATTCACCCGAAAAGTCGGGTTTCCCTTCTGACAGCGCAATCAGGTTCTCCCTGAATACGTCGTATGACTCTTTATTGAAAACAGGAGACATGCATTCCAGAAACTCTTGTTCGTTATTTGCCTTGTATAATTTAAGTGCCGCCTTGTTCACCTTAAGAATATTGATTTTCTGGCTAAGTGAAACAATTTCTTCCGGGTATTTAATGAAGTATTTTCTTAAGTCAGCGACTCCTTTATTCTTCAAGTCATCCAGGTGTAGTTTGAGTCCTGAATAATCTGCTTCCCATAGAGATATTGGAGAGAATTCAAATATGCTGCAGAACTCACTGAAAGATGATTGAGGCCGCCCCCATTTAGCTCCACGATTTGCATTGATCTCTTTATCAAAGGCTATGAAACGCTTATCTGCTTGTCCTTTAGTCTTTTTCATGAATGTTCTATGAGCTTCTATAATATTTCAGTGAAAATATCTCTCTCATGAATGATGCGCATATGTTAAAAGCAATCATTATATACAATTATCTATCACATAATTTCGTAATTATCAATTACATGTAAAATGAACCCATTTATCGTGGACTATCAATATGTAATTCACGTTTCCAATAAATGGGTGACCCTGCGTCCTCATAGATGAGGCAGTTTCTGTTTTTTGGTAAGCACCTCCCGGAAAAGGTCGCCGTTTTTTTCTAACCTGTTTACAGCATCTGAATGCATGAGCACCATTTTATCAGGATCGCCCTGCTTGTCCAAAATTTCCAACTCCTCCCATTCAAGTGGAAATGAGACAACCGGTTTTTCCCGTGCGCGCAGGGAATAGACGCAGATCATTGTCTTTGAAGGGTCGTTCTGAGACCAGTTGATGAAGACCTTTTTTGTCCTCTGTTCCTTCGCCATCTTTGCAGTGACCAGTTCAGGATAGTTGCGCTGAAGCACTTCCGCCACGGCCTTTGAAAACCTCTTTGTGTCCACAAAGGTCGCCTCTTTACGGTTTAATGGGACGTATACATGGAGCCCTTTTTTGCCCGATGTCTTTGCATAGCTTTCAATCTGCATTTGCATAAGAAGGTCACGAAGTATCAGCGCCACCTTCGAGCAGTCCAGAATGTTTGCCTGATCTCCGGGATCAAGATCAAAGACAATTGAATCAGGAGTCTCAGGGGAACCGGCCCTTGCAAGAGGCACATGCAATTCAAGAGATGCAAGGTTCTCTACCCATATGAGCGTCTCCAGATCATTGACGAGGCAGACCGTCATCCGCTCTTCTTTATGATGCACCTCCGCTGTCTTCACCCAGGCTGGACGATATGAAGGACATCGTTTCTCAAAAAAGAAATCTTTTTCCGTTCCGTCCGGATAGCGCTTTAAGGTCAGCGCCCGGTCTTTCAAATGAGGCAGGATGAAGTCTGCGGCCCGGCGGTAGTACTCAAGGACATGGGCCTTCGTGAAACCATATGAAGGATAGAGGTCTTTTTTCAGGTTTGATAAAGAAAGTTTTCTCCCGGCAGTTTCAACGATTTTTTTGCTCACCCGTGCTCTTTCACTTTTCGCATGCTCTCCTCCAGCACTGCGACCAGATCGACCACCCCTTCTTCCCCTTCTTCCTCAAGTTCAGGGGCCTCGACAGTACCTTTTTCTTTTGCCTTCTTCTCCAGGAGCTTCGTGATCTTCTTCCGGCGTTCGTCAGCGTATTTGTCCGGATGGAACTCGGCGGTCATTTCTTTGATGATTTTTTTCATGCGGCTTTTCTCTTCTGTTCCGGTCTTTTCTTCTTTCGGCAGGAGGTTCTCTCCAGAAAGTATCTCTCCGCTGTAGTGAAGCGTGATCA
The DNA here is from genome assembly GCA_020053105.1 of Thermodesulfovibrionia bacterium. Lineage (GTDB taxonomy): Bacteria > Nitrospirota > Thermodesulfovibrionia > UBA6902 > UBA6902 > UBA6902. Next base: position 70,251 of record JAGVNU010000070.1, on the reverse strand, counting down.
GCGTCAGCGCCCCATCCGAGCTCTTGACGGCAACGAGGTACTCACGCTCGCGCAGCACGAACTTTGCGAGCCCGGCCTTGTGTGTCTGCCCCATCACCTCGACAAGCAGACGGTAAGCCTTTTCGCCCCCTTTAGAAGGAACAAGATAATACGGGTGATCATAATACACAGGGTCTACTTCCTTAATATCGATGAACTCAAGTATCTCGATCGTGCGGCTTCTCTCCGGAGATACTGATTCCAGTTCCTTGTCCGTTATAACGATGTAGTTGTCAGGGGCAATCTCATATCCTCTGACGATCTCATCCGCATGCACTATCGTTTCTTCTTTCGGACAATACATTTTTCTTGCGAGGGGAGAATAATCCTTGCTGTGAAGCATGCGAAAAGAGACCCTCCCGGTCTCGACCGCCCTGACCAGTTTTACCGGTATCGCAACAAGGCTGAAACTGATTGTCCCATTCCATATTTCCTGTAATGCCATTACTCCACTCTCTCATTTAAAATGAAGGAGCAGGCCCGGCGGCCTGCTCCTTCACGCTACCTTCTCCAGGCTCGCCTTAAGCGCCTCAAGGAGTTTGTCCGGCGCTGTGGGTTTCAAATGTTTCGGACGCAGGAGCGCGATCTTTTCTCCACGGGTTTTTTTATCGATCAAAGCCTGCAGCTTTTTCTGATGTTCGTTTTCGAATTTCTGCGGCTGAAAAGGGGCTGACAACTGACTGATCAAATCCCTTGCGATCTTCAGCTCTTTTTCAGACAGGGGGGCTTTTTGCAATTCGAGAGATTTTACTGCGATCACTTCATCGGCATACCGCAGGGTACTCAGGCAGAGGACCTTCCCGTTTATCTGCAGGGCGCCGAGATAGGACCGTTTTCTCATGGTCCAGGTGCAGATCCCTACCGTACCTGTTTCCTTCAATGCGCCGGCAAGCGCGTTGTATTCTTTTACGGTGGTGTCCGGCTCCAGGTAGTACATGCGTTCAAGGAACACGGGATCGATCTGTCCGGCTTTTACGAATTCGTGTACTTCGATCATCCGGCCGTCTTCGGGGTCGGTCTGCTCAAGCTCCGCAGGATCGACGAGTATATATTTTCTCTCCTCTAATTCAAACCCTTTGGCCTGTTCTTCCGGCGGCACGGGTACTTTTTCATACGCGCAGATCATCTGCTGGTGCAATTTCACACGGTCACGCTTGTGCAGAAGATGAAACTGTATCCGTTCCTGCTTTACCGCGGTATGCAGCTTCACGGGCACATTGAAATCGCTGAATTGGATATACCCTTTCCAAAGTGTCCTTCCCGACATTAAAAATCCTCCGCAGTTCTTTTAAGACCAGGTAATTTGTTTTGCCCTTTTATCGGCCTATAAGGAAAATATACCACACAAAGTCCCGGTGTCAAGCTTGGGTATAAATCGATGGAGCATTTCACTATCACCCCATTGACTACAGACCTTTTTCATGATACAAAAAAATAAGTTGATTAATCGATGAAGGCGCGATATGGTTACGGATACAGGCGCAGTCCCTGATGAATTGACAATACATTCTTTGCGGAAAGAATTATCGCTTTACGCCAAACCGGACCTGCGGCAGGCTATTCTGCAGATGATCAACACCTTTATTCCCTACATTGCATTGTGGGTTGTCCTTGTTTACATGGTGGACCAAAACTATCCACTTGCATGGATTTCTTTGCTCATTATCATCGCGTCCCTTTTCCTGATGCGAATATTTATCTTCTTTCATGACTGTGCGCATCATTCATTTTTTGCCTCACACCGGGCCAATAAGGTCCTTGGTTATGTGGCCGGCATATTGACCTTTACCCCATTTACATACTGGCAGCACAATCACCTCGTGCATCACGGCACTTACGCGGACCTTGATCACAGGGGCGTCGGTGACATCTGGACATTGACTGTTGAAGAGTATCGGGCAGCTTCCAGGAGGATACAATTGGCCTACCGGCTTTATCGCAATCCTTTTGTTTTCCTCGGAATCGGTCCCGGGTACTCTTTTTTGATTACCCAGAGATACCTGCACAAATGGGAAGGGAAGAATGAGCGCTTCAGCGCGGTGTTTACGAATCTGGCCATTTTAATGATCATTTCAGCAGCCAGCCTGACGATCGGTTTCAGGACTTATCTGCTGATTCAGCTCCCGGTCATCCTGCTTGCCGGGGCCGTCGGTGTATGGCTGTTCTACGTTCAGCATGAGTTCGAGGGAGTGTATTGGTCCCGTCATGAGAAGTGGGACCCGGTGAAGGCTGCATTGAAAGGGAGCTCTTATTACAAGCTGCCCAGGGCGCTTCAGTGGTTCTCCGGCAATATCGGTTTTCATCATGTCCACCATGTTCTGCCTCGAATCCCTAACTACAAGCTGCAACAATGCTACGATGCATCACCCGTTATGCAGACCGTCAAGCCCCTGACCATCCGCAAAAGCCTCAAGTCGTTTTCTTTAAATTTGTGGGATGAGAAGCAGCAGAAGCTTGTTAGTTTCAGGTCACTGAAAGAGCCTGTGCGCTAACGGATGTCCTGTCAACACAGAGTCGTTATGTTTCAACTTGCTAAAGATGAATTCGACAACATGAAGTTCCATTTTGGCACTTCATGTTGAGTGTGTAATTATGTATCTTAGGTCTCTGCTATTACTAAACCATTCTGTAAATGTAGGCATCTTCAATGAACGTATTATTTATGACATTACCGGTAAAGCGAATACCTGATATGCTGCGTCCTGTTTTAATTCCGGTCCTCAATGTTTTTATCAGATTGTCGGTTAATTTTAAAACAGAAATTTCAGTTAAAGTGATGGAGGAAGGCTGAGAAAGCTTCTCAATGATTGACTGAATAAAATTATAGGATTTTTTAGGCCCCTCTTGTTCGACAAAAGGAGATGCAATGAACAGACGCCACTCGTCGGACTCAGAGACGTAAAACCAAAAAGCTGCATCGACCCTGAAAGTCGTCTTGTCCAGTTCTTCTATTAATCTTTTGCCTTTTTCTATATCTTTTTCTACCAATGCAGTTTTAACCATTTTATAACCCCGTGCTTTTTGTCCGAGACCGCTGATAAAAGGTCACTTGCCTCTTTTTCAGTATATTTATTATAGCGACTCGCTTCCGACCAATCCCTGACAATGCTCCAGTTTGTTTTAAATACCGGAGCGTTTTTTATTTCTTTATCTAATTCTAAGCCAAGACCGGCTGCTTTGACAAGCTTTGTAAGATCATGTGTATAGCTTTCATTGACTGTATTCTTGTCCGGGAAATCATGCCTCTTTGTTTTCTTTGCAATACATGCCTTAAGACCACACTCAATAGCATAGCCGCAAAGATAATATGCCCCGTCGTAATTCTTGTTTTGCAATAATACCTTTGCCTCTTTAAGCCTGATGAGAAAAAGTTCTCTTAAATCGTTTCTGTTCATTCCATGCCCCTAAAGTATAGATGAGTTGTAATAGATTACATTCGGAGATGAAATATTTCAATAGGGGGAATTGGTTTGCGGACTCGCAACACTGAGGATCTGAGGGACTTGGTACAAATAGTTCTTGAATTTCCCCCTTGCACTGCTTATGATATTGGCAGAACTAAAGAGGCTTTTAAATAAAATAATCCATTAAGCATAATTTGAGGGTCAAGATGCTTTGTTCAAAAATCGGCGCTGAATGTCCACATCCGGCAATTAGGGATAATAAATATGTCTTTGTGATGATGCCTTTTAAGGACTCTACCTCAGTTTTTGATGCAATTAGCCAGGCTGTGACGGGAATTCAGGGGAAGGATTTTGTTTGTGACCGGGCAGATGAGCAATATACACATCTTTCGATCTGGTGCAACAGGATTTGCAAAAATATCAGAAAAGCAAAATATCTCATAGTGGACACCACAGGGAAAAATCCCAACGTATTCTATGAACTCGGTTTTGCCCATGCTCTTACACATACGAAGGCGATCATCATTACTCAAAATCTGGAAGACGCGCCTTTTGATGTTAGAGACTTAAACCATATCGAATATTCAGAGAAAAACCTTCCGGATCTCAGATAATGACAAAGTGATAGAGTTAGAGCCCAACGATGAACGTGCTTACAATAACAGAGGGATTGCTTATGTGGGACTTCAAAAATATGAGAAGGCCATCGTTGATTATAACAAGGCTATCGAGTTAGATCCACACTATGCAACAGCTTACAATAACAGAGGGATTGCTTATGGCAAACTTCAAAAATATAAGGATGCCATAGTTGATTACAACAATGCGATAGAGTTAAATCCAAGCTATGCAAATGCTTACAATAACAGAGGGAATGCTTATATCAGACTTCAACAACATGAGAATGCAATAAGTGATTTCAATAGGGTAATAGAGTTGGCCCCCGATCACGCAACCGCTTATATTAACAGAGGGACGGTTTATTGCAAACTTAGACAAATTGAGAATGCCATAGTCGATTTCAACAAGGCGATAGAGTTAAATCCGAATAACGCAGATTCTTATTTAAGCCTTTCTGAATCGCTAATTATAAAAGGCGAATACAAAAGGTCATTGGAAATTGCTACAAAAGCTCTTGGTTTATCATTGGAAGTTAATGACGAAGTTATTGGGAAATATCTCGAATGTATTTCAAGGACTTTACTGGATTTAGAGGTTTCGGAGTGCACCGCTGAATTAGCAGAACTCATATCACAGGACATTGCTATTACATGGTCGTTTGATGAGATAGAATCATGGCTTAAAGAAGCAGATATCAGCGACGATAAAAAAGCGTTTATTATACGTTTGACAGAACAAATCGAAAAACATAAGACGCAATAGAGGATAAGAGGTTTAACGTCTTATGACGTCATATTAAATAAAAGTGGTGATTGTGTAAAATATCTCAGGGCATTAATTGTCATGATTGATGGAAGGGCAAGATGAACATAATTGAGAAAAAGATTCTGGACAGCTTCAAGTCTTTATTATTGAAACGTGTGAGCTTGTATAAATTGATTCTTTTCGGCTCCAGGGCGCGTGGAGATGCAGGGCCTTTTTCCGACATGGACGTTTTAGTTGTAATTAATGGACCGTCAGGTGAACAGGAATTTGACTACGTGAGTGATTGCGCCTGGGAGGCAGGCTTTGAGCAGGGCATCGTGATAGTCCCGGTTGTCTTTACAAAAGATGAATGGGAAAACAGCCCTGAAAGATATTCGCTTCTTGCAAAGGCCGTTGAGACAGACGGAGTTCCTATTTGAAGGACGAAGAAATAATAAGCCTCATAAAATACCGTATAGAACAGGCGCAGACCGCTCTCTATGATGCCGACTTTCTTCTAAACGGAGAACGCAGTCCCCAGAGCATTGTAAACCGCGCTTATTATGCAATGTTCTACGCAGCGCTTGCGCTTTTGCAGAAAGAAGGCAAAGTGCCGTCTAAACATACAGGGGTCATCAGTCTTTTCGATACGGAATTTGTACAGAAAGACATCTTCCCTAAAGAACTCTCAAAGAACTTCCATAAGGCTTTTGAGCTGCGTCAGGTAGCAGATTATAAAACCTTCACCCCGATTTCGATAGAAAAAGCAAAAGAGACTGTGAGCAATGCAAATCAGTTTGTGAAGTCGGTAAAGGGCTTTCTAAATGTAGCTTGAGAAAAGGAAGACTTCTTTCAGTTGCAGGGTATCATCGCTATGTATTCAACAAATCCTCGGCAGCATATCCTCTTCCAGCATATCGAGGATTCGTTCTCCGCCGATCCTGGTCATTAATCTCACCCCTTTAAATTTGGAAGAGACCTTGCCGATTACCGCGGCGTTTTTCCCCAGGGGATGTCTCTTCAGTATCTCCAGGACCTTATTGGCGCTTTCACCTGACGTGATGATTATCGCCTTTCCTTCATTGGCCAGATAGAGCGGGTCATAGCCGAGCATATCGGAAATAAACCGGACATCCTCCCGAACAGGCACCCTGTCTTCAAAAACCTGTACCCCGTACCCGAGTGACTCGGACAATTCCACCAGCACTGTTGCAACGCCGCCTCTGGTCGGGTCTCTCATCCATTTTATGCCGTTGGTTTCAAAGAGGGGGGTGATCAGCCCATTTAACGCGGCGCAATCGCTTTGGACCGGGGCCTCTATGCTGAACTCATCTCTTGCGATTGCTATAGAAGTCCCGTGGTCTCCGACCGTGCCGGTAATAATGACGGCGTCTCTGTCAGAGACATTGCTCAAAGGCAAGGCTTTCACAACTTCGCCGACACCTGTGGTATTGATATATATGCCGTCACATTTGTTTTTTTCAACGACTTTTGTGTCGCCGGTGACTATTATGATTCCTGCATCTTTGGCTGCCTCACTGATGCTTTTTACGATCAGTTCAAGGCTGGCAATAGAAAAACCTTCTTCAATGATAAAACCGAGAGAAATATACCGCGGCATAGCCCCGCTGACAACAAGGTCGTTAACTGTTCCGCAGACTGAAAGCTTCCCGATATCTCCGCCGGGAAAGAAGAGGGGGCGTATGACAAAAGAGTCCGTGGTAAAGGCTGCCAGCGGATGCCTGAGATTAATTATTGCAGCGTCTTCGAGGGGGTTCAGCTCTTCGCTGTTTATATATTTTAAAAATATGTTCTTTATTAAATCTCTTGTGAGCCTGCCGCCGCTGCCGTGTCCGATTTCAATTTTCGACATGTGTTATATATCTCTCTGGCCACGCAATTTGCTGAAACGCAGGGTTTCCTGCATGTTTATTCATCGTACTTTCTAGTTACCGTAGTTTAGCAAATTTCAGTAAAAAACCATATTAAGAAGCAGCAGGGCAGGGGGTCAGAGGCAATTTGAGGAAGTTGCTTAGATCTCTATGATGTTTCAGGCAAGCCGGCATTCTCCCATACAATCTCCTTCTGTAACTGCATGTACTTGACCTGTTCAGCAGGAATATTGAAATGCTCTGCGAGCTGTTCAATGGTAACAGGCGGAGAACTCATGCGTCTGGATTTCTTTCCAAATCTTTTGTAATTATAGAAACCCCATAAACGCAATGTTAAGAACACGGTGAGCACTATCCAGCCCATTTTGCTTATGAGATCTGTCATCTCTTTGTATCCCAATTGCTCGATAACAGATACTTCAATGAAGCGTAACCCGATAATCCACATAGCAATGTTCACAATGGGCAGTAAAAGGTACGCCCATAATCCCCAGACAAACCCCGTAAAAGTCAATTCCGTAATATTCCTGAATAAGCTCCTAAGTTTCGGATTATCTCTGATTTCAATTTCAGGCATGGCTTATTTCCCCCCCGCAGCAGATATTTTTTCTATCCCTCTATCAGGACTTACCCAGACGGCCTTTGTCCCTTTCTTCTTGAGAAGGGCTTTCGGAACAGCTATCACGACCGCAAATGCATTGATCATCCAGTAAATAAAGGGGTACCAGATGACCCAGAAAAGATACCTGAATATCCTCTTGTCATAGTGGCTGTCTATTAGCAGGCTGAGAGTAAATTGCATCAGGCAGACCAAAGCGAGAATCGACCCCGTCCACAGGGGCGGAATAGGCGGCAATAATCGTACAGGCATAAGAACACCCAAAAAAGTCTGCTCGGCCCACATGATAATGAGTGTCCAGAAGGCCAGCACCCAGAGTATGCTGCAGGCATATTCGATATACACCGGCCACAATCTGCGCTGTCTCCAGTCCTGCCAGATATCGTTATGCTTTTTCAGTACCTCCACCCCGCCCTGTGCCCAGCGTACACGCTGTTTCCAGAGACCGCGCAGAGTTTCCGGAACAAATATCCAGCAAATGGCCCTGGGCTCATAACGGACATCCCAGAATTTTTTCTCAAGCTTCCATGTGATATCTATGTCTTCTGTGACCATATCATTGTCCCAGAAACCAACAGATGCAAGCGCCTGCTTGCGGAATGCAGCCACGACCCCTGATACCGTCAAAACCTTTCCAAGGATTCGCTGCGACCTTTTTATGAACCCTATTATTGTCGAATATTCTCCGGTCTGTATCTTGCCGAGGAGCGTTGTGCGGTTTATGACCCTCGGGTTGCCGGTAATAGCGCCTACTCTCGGGAATTTCATAAAATGCCAGGCCATCCATCTCAGACAGTTTTTATCAAGCAATGCATCGGCATCAATCGAAAGAATCAAGTCCCCCCTGGACACAAGGCATCCCGCATTCAGCGCTGAAGCTTTACCCCCGTTCTGCTTCAGGTATACGCCTCTTACCCTTTCATGCTTTTTACAAAACTCATGTATCTTCGCGGGAGTTTCATCAGTGCTTCCGTCATCAATAAGGATGAGTTCATAGTTCGGATAGTCAAGGTCCAGCAGATAATCAACGGTGTCCCCGATCTGGTCCCTCTCGTTATGGCACGGTACCAGCACGGAAAACAAAGGGTATTCATCCATTTCCGGTGGAATCTTCTTCCCTCGCTCCAGCCTGAGATAAAATATAATAGCGCCCATCATCCACACAAAACTCATAAGGAGCGGATATAGGTAAACAAAATCGCATAACGCCTGAATGAATGATAAGAGTGTCAATTTCATGGTATAAATGGATATGATTTGGTGGACATTTCCAGCTTGATTTTACTAATCGCTGGTTTGTCTTCCCGGTAGTCATCGGGGTAATACGCCAGGTGACTTCCTCCCGAGGACAATATGTCTCTTAGTTCCTCCAGGAGAATACCGTCATCTATCCATCCCTCCTTTTCCCAGTCATACGTCTGTATTTTAAAAACAGTCTTTTCTATGCCTTGCGGCATGACCCTGGCCCTGCCAACCAGATTTTTCAGCCATTCAGACGGGCTTTTTACTTCTTCCATCTGAGGGTACGCCATTACAACCACCTGATCATAATTCTTTAAAAAGAGTCCGTAGTCCTGTGCAAGCCATGACTCTGCCTCCGGCTCTTCCATAACGATCCCATACAGGTTCCTTGCAAACTTGGCAACAGGCCGGTATTTCCTTACCCCCTGTTTAAGAATGTTTGTGAAATCAATCAAGGCCTCTGTCTTATAGCGGGCCCAGTCATCGGCAAAACCGGTATCTTTATCCAGGCCTGCCGTGGCTGGATCAATGCCGAAGCGTTCTGCATATCTGTTTATTGCATCAGGATGAAAGTCCTCGTAATCCGTCAGGTATGCATCATCCTGAAACAGGATTCCATGTATCTGCGAATGAGAGGCGAGGTCTTCATATAATTTCCGCACCAGCCCAGAGGTTTCACTGCTGAAAGGGCTAAGTCTTCTATACCATGAAGTGGCCGGGCCGATTTTCCCGTCCTTTCTTTTACGCACCTTGAGCCTTTCGTTCATCTCGCTGTCGGGAAGCTCAATACTTAATACCGGCATCCAGGCATACACCATCATTTTCCGAATAGCCATCTGGTGAGCTGCATGGCTGAAGAAATCCGCGCGCACGGGCAGGATGCTGTTATGGAAATATACGCTCTTTATGTTTCCCGTACCTTCAGGATCGGCAAAGGCCTGCAGAAATACTGTATTTACATCCATTGCCGCGAGCCGGTCTATAAGCTTGCCGAGGTTTTCATCCATCCGGTCCGTGTCGGGATCATAGATGAGATCAAGGTCCACTTGCATTGCCCTTATCATCGGTTTGTCTCCAAGAGGGTCATTCAGCATACTGATAAACCGCTCCATCTGTATATTTTCGACCATGTTGCGGTCAAGGGCATCAAGGTATTCAATGCTGGAGAAACCTCTTTCAATGGTAAAAGTAGATAACATGCCTGTTTTCTTTGCAATCTCCACGCTTATCTGATTAAACCTCCCATAAGGCCAGACCATTGCCCTCGGGGCAAAGCCGAGCCTTTCTTTAAACAGGTTTTTCTGGGCAATAAAATCAGCTTCTAAACGGGACCTGTATTTTTCTTCCGTTTCATATGTCCTGGTATCCGGATTATATGCGACTGAGGCGGCAGCAGCGGCCTCATTCCCCTGCGGATTATATTTGACCCCTTTGTGCAGGTCATAGGAATGAGATACGACCTCAACGAGTTTGTGTGAACTCACCTCTTTTATCTGCCCCCAGCTCATCAGGGGTTCGGCCAGTCCGGCAGGGCGAGAATACTCTATAAAATTACCTACAATTGCCAGGACAGATGGATAACCGAGTTCTTCGAGCACTGGAAGGACAAAGTCGCGATATGAAATGTAGCCATCGTCAAAGGTCAGAAGCACTGCCTTTTCAGGGAGGTCTCTCTCCCCCTTGCCGGCCCTCAGGATATCGTCAAACGACACGGGGTGATATCCGTGCGTCCGCAGGTACTCCATCTGCTCAACAAACTTCTGCTGAGGTATGCTGAATGAGTCCCCCGGCAAGGCCGTAAGAGGCACTGCGTGATAGCAAAGGACAATAAATTCGCCGGGCTTCATTGCAGCGCTCACGATAGAGTGAAATAAAGACAGGACCAGGACGACTGAAATAACAAGAAGACGTTTCAGCATTAGAATAATAACCTCCACTTAAGATCAAAACCGTAAGAGGTGACTGCTTCACCGTCATAGGTCTGACTTCCTACACTTGCGCTGTAAAGGAGTGAGTGTGTGTCGGACAAATTGATGTCATGTTCATACCTTGCGGCGCCGGCCGGCTGGGTGGAGAAGCCCGCCTGCTTATATGCCCCGGCAGACAGATAAAGCCTGTATACAAATGCCTTGCCGTACATGCGTCTCACCGTATGTTCCGTCATGTGAGTAACCGAGATGCTCAAGTCATTATCAGGATTAAAATATGGGGCGTCTTCCAGTGAATTAAAGGACGTGTAAAGGTCAATGAAAATCCGTTCTCTCCAGTTGTCCCTTGACCACAGGTTCTGCTCGTATCCGAGCATGCCCTGGCATCTTCTATTATCATCGGAAAAATTTGAATGTGAAAATGAGAGGCTGTAACTGCGCCATTCACTCTCCCTGTAAGCAACATTCGCCTCTGCTTTATCAGCATCAATCTCAAATACCCGCGCACGTGTCGGGACATCGGTCATGAATGAATCATATGAAAGCCCGATTGTCCAGTAATCATCAGGGGTGTAAGTCAGCCGGGTGAAAGAGCCGAAATCTTTTCCGTCATCATAGTTCATGGAAAACTCCTGTTTCCCGCTCCAGTCGCTGTTGAATATATGTTCTGCGCCAAGTCCTGCCCTGCGAAAATAAGTCGCAAGGTCCTCCTTATTATCCGAAGACCTCTTCCAGTAGCCAAAACCATAGATGTCTGTATAAAGAGTAACCGGCTGGGTAAATCCGGCCCTTGCAGATACTTCCTGAAAGCCGTCATCATCTCCCGCAAAAGTGATGTCTGTGGCAATTTCACGCATTTCCTCCAGCTTCAGTTCCCTTTCCAGGGCCAGCACCTGCTTGTTCCTGGGATATTTTTTAAGCAGGGCAGCGGCATCCTCCCGCGCCTGTTCCCTGAATGCAAGTTGATTCAAATTTGAAGCCTTCCCTATTTTGACCTTAACTTCCTTCGGATCAATTGTTTCCGTTATCTGAAACTCACGCAAGGCCTTGCGGGGCCAGCCGCGCCACAAGTATGCATGGGACAATCCTGTTCTGAAACCCGTGTCCCTGGGGGCCTTTTCATGCATCTGACTGAAATATTCCTCTGCTTCCTGCAGCCTATCCTCGTAAAGTAAAAGCCATCCTCTGCCCTGGGCTATCTCCATCTTGTCCCAGTTAGGCGACAGGTCCTTTCCGGCGCGTAAAGCCCCAGGCGTGTCCCTGTCAAGATCATCCAGATATTGCGTTGCGTCCTTCCACTTTCTGATTTCCTGGAGCGTATAGAATTTGCCGATCCTGTTGTTGAACGATGGGCTGATCTCCAGCGAACGGCTATATAGTTCCAGCGCCTTGTATGGCTGTTCGAGATATAGATATGCCCCGGCAATATTTTCCATTAGCCATGCAGATACCGGCGCCCCCTCTTCAACCAGTTCCTCGTAAACCCGTACAGCCTCTTTCATGTCTTCATTTTCAACACGCGCAGCTACATAGTCATATCTGGCCCTGAGATTTTTCTTGTCCTCTGCAAGCGGCTTCAGCATGTCTATAGCTTCAGGGAATTCCTTCCAGTTAATCCGGTCCGCCGCCATATCACCTTCGATGAGTTCAAGAAGTATTACATCCCCGGGAAGTTCCTTCGCAGCAATTTCAAAGGCATGAGAGCTTGCTCCCAGATCGGACATGGCCACGATTCTTAATCTTCCTGCAGCTGCATTCCGGCGGTTTATTTTCAGGAGCCTGTCATATACTTCAATAGCATCCCAGAACCTTCCTGACTTCTCATAAACATAGGCCTGACCAAACATGATTTCCGTATTCTCAGGATCTTTTGACAGAAGTCCGGCAATGATATCGCCTGCCTCAGCGGTCTGTTTTTCTTTTGCGAGGCAATAGGCAAGACCAAGGTCTGCGCTTACAGAATCAGGCGTTGCGGCAAGTATTTTTTTATAGTAGAGTTTTGCCTTTTCAGTATTATTTGTCTGGAAATATGACCAGGCAATCCAGTTGAGAATATAGTCCGGGTACTGAGAGATATAGGCTTCCGTGGTCTCAATAGTTTTTACAACCGTCTCATAATCTCTATCAGTCGTCAGAAGCAAAATGTAGTCCGGCAGCGCTGCGTTGTCCCCTTCCTCCACCGGTTTTTTAAGCGCGCCAATCAGGGTCCTCCGCGCCTCATAAGATAAAGAAGCAATAAAATCATGCCTCAACTTATAAATATGCCCGGGACCCTTTCCCTCCTTTTGTGAAATCGAGCGGACCATTTCGAGCGCTTCCATAAATTTGCCTTGAGCAGACAGGAGATCCACCTTCAGTCCGGACAGGGAAAATGAATCCGGATTTTTCGATGAGAAATTATTAAGATGGCCGGATGCCTTTTCAAGATCACCTGATTGAATAAGGCTCAGAACGATACCCTTTTGGGCCTCTTGGTCTGAAGGGGCTTGTTCATATGCGGCAGAGTATAATGAATATGCCTTTGAATATTCCTTTTTGTCGTAGTAAGCTTTTGCGACATTGCGTAACAAGTATGCCGGGCTTGGAAATCCCGGGGGCAACTTTTCATATTTATTAATTGCTTCATCCGGTCTCCCGTCCCATACGAGAATAGAAATATAGTCGGAGACTGCATGGGGATATTTGACGGGGTCTGAAATATAGGGAGAAAGAACAGTCAGCGCTTCTCCATATTTGCCCTGGTTTATCATCTCTCTTGATCGGTTTAAGGCATCGGAGACAGGAGGCGCTGTCGTAATTTTTTTATCTACCTGTCCAGATGACTTATCATTTAATGCGTTATCATTCCCTGCTGCTGAAGGAATCGGCAAGAAAGAGATTGCCAATATCACGACCGCAAGAGCAACCGCTTTCACTCCGCTTTTCATAAAACCTGGATACCTCTGCGCTAAAATTATTGAGAACGTTACTTTTCCTGTAATCACTCGATACTCTTATCGGAACTTTACCCGTGAACTGTAGTTACATGGATAGTAAAATGAGATTACAGTGGTCGTTCCGGATGAGTTGGAGGACTTACGTCAGAATTGCTTTGAAGAACATCTGATATATGTCGGATGGAGTCATAAAGCAGGTGCCGGCGGGAAGCGTGCAGAGCACTGCCGCTTTGATGCAATAAAGATTAATTCTTTCTGTTTTTTTTCAGATTTGTTAAAAATTTAATCCACTCTTCCATCCCCTCGCCTGTCTTTGCCGAGGTCACGATAATATTCAGAGAAGGATTCAGCGACAATGCGTCTTTTTTAATTTTATCGAGATTGAAGTCAAAGTGCTGCACAAGGTCGGACTTTGAAATGATAAGCAATTGAGAGGTCCTTATGGCCTTCGGATATTTCACGGGCTTGTCATGACCTTCAGGAACAGAGATGAGAACGACACGTATATGCTCTCCGAGGTCAAAGAAGGAAGGACATACCAGGTTGCCCACGTTTTCGATAAAAAGGACATCGAGTTTCTTCCCGTTTAACTGATGTTTCAGCGAGTGAAAGCCTCTGTGGATCTGGGAGGAGTCAAGGTGACACGCGCCCCCTGTTGTAAGCTGTACCGCAGGAACGCCCTTGGCCCTGATCCTTTCCGCGTCCAGGTCGGTCTCTATGTCACCCTCAAGCACACCGATGCTTATTTCATCTTTGAGGGCCTCGATAGTTTTTTCCAGCAGCGTGGTTTTCCCTGATCCGGGAGAGCTGATAAGATTTATCGCAAGTATTCCCAATTCATCAAAATGCTTCCTGTTACTGACGGCAGCATCTTCATTGGCCTTCAGCAGACTCTGGTTAACATCTACAGTTCTGGTTTCATGGCCATGATTATGGCTATGATCATGACATCCGCACACATCACACATATTTAACTCCTATCCGGATACAGGTTCCAAGCACCAAGCACCAAAAAACAAATAAGCTCCAGGCTCGAATGCCCCAAACTTTGTCTGAATATTTGGTAATTGGGATTTATTTGTATTTTGGAATTTGGGTTTTGAATTTTTCATGTCTCCACTTCCACGCTTTCTATATTCTGCTCTTCCCCTGATACAAGTTTTAAATTACGGGAGCCGCACTCAGAGCAGGCGGGGAAATAAATATCTTCCGCATTAAATGAAGCGTGACAGTCATTGCATTCATACACCAGCGGGACTTCCTCTATTAGAATCTCAGCCCCGGACAGGAGATGGTGCTCAAGCTTGACTGCATCAAAGGCAAACTTTAAAGAGTCTGTTACAATGCCCGACATTTTCCCTATTTTCAGTTTGACCAGCGTGATCTTTTTTGCATGATTATCTTTTGCTATCCTGAAAAGTTCATCGACCATCCCAAGCGCAATAGACACTTCATGCACTTTTATCTTCCTCGTCCATCATGCGGAGGACCTCGTCAAGCGCCTCCCATATCTCATCGGCGCGCTGCTTATCTACTTTCTCTATGGCAAATCCCACGTGCACTATGACATGATCCCCGATCTGAAGGGAATCTTCAGGAATCAGCTGCAGGCCTATTGCCCTTGTTACACCCTTGGCTTCTGCAACACCGGCAGGATAGTTTATCTCGACCAGCTGCATGGGAACGCCGACACACATTTGGGACCTCCGTTATGGCGCTTTCAGTGACAGGTATATTTTACAGTGATTCAAAAATAATCGCTATTATATATAAGTAACTTCTTCTGTTCCCACTTTCCCACGGCTGGTATATAATAGTGCAATCGGTGGACGGGCGGGAGTAATAATAATGCAGCCCTTTTAATTAACACAGGAGAATGACTAATGGCCCGAATTGTTAAAGAGAAGAAGGCCCAAAATGATGAACCGTTAGAGAAGAAGCTTTGGAAGGCTGCGGACAAGCTGCGGAAGAATATGGACGCTGCCGAATACAAGCATATTGTATTGGGCTTAATCTTTCTTAAATACATCTCCGATGCCTTTGAAGAACTCTATCAAAGACTGAAAGAGGGCAAAGGCGAATATAAAAACGCCGATCCCGAAGATAAGAATGAATACACTGCTGAAAAGGTTTTCTACGTGCCGCCGTCATCGCGCTGGGGCTGGTTGCAGGGGCGGGCAAAACTACCCACTATCGGCAAGGATGTTGATGATGCGATGGATGCGATTGAGAAGGACAACACTTCATTGCGCGGTGTGCTGCCGAAGGTGTACGCGCAGGAGAAGCTGGACAAGCAGAGTTTGGGCGGTTTGATTGACCTTGTTGCCAGCGCTGAATTGGGTACTAAGGCAGCCAGAAGTAAAGACCTCCTGGGCAGGGTGTTTGAATACTTCCTTGGCGAATTTGCCTTGGCGGAAGGGAAAAAGGGCGGACAGTTCTACACTCCAGGCAGTGTTGTAAAGCTTTTGGTTGAGATGCTGGAGCCATACGAAGGACGGGTCTTTGATCCGTGCTGTGGCTCAGGCGGGATGTTTGTGCAGAGTGAAAAGTTCGTTGAGGCCCACCGGGATTACTACAAGAAAAAAGGCAACGGGTTGTCCCTCAATCCGGCAGACCGTATTTCAATTTACGGACAGGAGAGCAATCAGACCACATGGCGTCTGGCAAAGATGAACCTTGCCATCCGTCATATCGACAGCAGTAACGTAAAGTGGAACAACGAAGGTTCTTTTCTGAATGACATGCACAAAGACCTGAAGGCGGATTACATCATCGCCAATCCGCCGTTTAATGACAGTGACTGGAGCGGGGAGATGCTCCGGGATGACGCGCGCTGGAGTGTGCTGGGTCAAAAACTCCCGCCGCCTCCTAATAATGCAAACTATGCATGGATACAGCACTTCCTCTATCACCTCGCGCCTACCGGACAGGCAGGCTTTGTATTGGCGAAAGGTTCGCTGACGACCAAGACCAGCAACGAAGGTGAGATACGCAAGTCAATGGTGGAGAATGATCTGATAGACTGCATCGTAAACCTGCCCACCAAGTTATTTCTGAATACACAAATACCCGCGTGTCTCTGGTTTCTAAGCCGAAACAAGCAAAAACGACATGGCAAGATATTGTTCATAGACTCCCGCAACATGGGCTATCTGATCAACCGCAGGAACAGGGATATGTCCGATGAAGATATTGCACTGATTGCGGGCACCTACCATAACTGGCGCACAGGAGAAGGTGAATATAAAGATGTGCAGGGCTTCTGCAAATCAGCGACGCTGGATGAAGTGAAGGCGTTGAATTATGTATTGACCCCCGGCAGGTATATAGGCTTGCCGGATGATGAGGATGATTTTAATTTTGCGGAGAGGTTTAATTCCTTGAAATCGGAGTTTGAGAAGCAGATAGCCGAAGAGGCGGAGTTGAATAAACGAATTAAAGCTAATCTTGCTAAGATCAATTTAAAGGCGGATGTTAATGGGTGAGTGGAAGGAATGTAAATTGGGAGATGTTGTTAACCTCAAGAGGGGTTATGATTTGCCGACTCAATTAAGAAAGAGAGGCGATATTCCAATTTTATCATCATCAGGAATTACAGATTATCACATAGAACCGATGGCTAAAGGGCCAGGTGTAATTACTGGACGATACGGTACCGTCGGGCAAGTATTTTATTCAACTGGTGATTATTGGCCACTAAATACTACGCTATACGTTCAAGACTTTAAAGGTAATGCCCCAAAGTTTATTTATTACTTGTTGACGGTTTTTGATTTTGAAAAGTATAGTGACAAGAGTGCTGTTCCCGGAATTAATCGTAATGACGTGCATACTGAAACAGTGCGTATTCCTGAAATTGAAGAACAAAAATCCATCGCCTCAATCCTCAGCAGCTTGGATGACAAGATAGACCTCCTGCAACGTCAGAACAAAACACTGGAGGCATTGGCGGAGACGCTGTTCAGGCAGTGGTTTGTGGAGGAGGGGTGGGAGACTGGGAAGTTAGGGGATGTGATAGAGCTGATATACGGTAAAGCTTTAAAAGAAGAAATAAGGTCAGGAAGCGGATTCCCCGTTGTTGGGTCGAGTGGCATTGTCGGCTATCATTCAGAGTTTATGGTTGAAGGGCCAGGCATTGTTATTGGGAGGAAGGGTACTCTTGGTAAGGTGATCTATCTCTTTGAAAACTTCTTCCCGATTGATACCACCTACTTCATTAAATCAAAAGTTAATTCAAAAGGACTTTTCTATGAATATTTTTTGTTGAAGACTTTGAATTTTGAGGATATGAATTCAGACTCAGCCGTCCCCGGACTCAATAGAGACCTTGCCCTTTCTACTGAAATCAAAATAGCGCCATTTGATAAATTAAAGCAGTACAATACTTACTGTGCTATTCTCTTTGAAAAACTCAAACAAAATAATTTACAGATTAGCACCCTCACCCGCTTGCGTGATACACTATTACCCAAGCTGATGAGCGGTGAGGTGAGGGTGAAAAAGGGCTGATTAGCAGGTGAATAAATAAGAAGGGGACAACATGAACAACAAGAATGAAAATTCAAAGACCGCTTTAATCCCGCCGCACGGCGGATACCGTAACCTGAAATCATACCAGACTGCTGAGTTCGTCTATGATGCTACGGTTGTGTTTTGTGACCGCTTTATTGACAGGCGGTCGCGCACGCATGACCAGATGGTGCAGGCAGCGCGGAGCGGAGTACAGAACATTGCCGAGGGGAGCATGGCCTCTGCAACCTCGAAAAAGACTGAACTCAAACTGACCGGAGTTGCCCGCGCAAGCCTTGAAGAGTTGCTGCTGGATTATCAGGCCTTTCTCCGTCAGAAGGGCTTGCGCATTTGGGGGAAGGATTCTTCGGAGGCTCTTGCGATCAGGAGAAAGTATCAGTCAGACAAAAAGTCGGACCAGTCTGATCTGTCGTACGTGTCAGACCCTTACGGCATTTCGCAGGCTTCACCTGAGGTTGCAGCGAATACCCTGATTTGCCTGATCAATCAAGCCAGTTTTCTCCTTGGGCGTCAACTTAAGCGACTCGAACAACAATTTCTCACTGAGGGCGGCTTCACGGAAAGGCTCTATAAAGCGCGAAGTCAGGCCAGAAGAACAAGATGAGCAAGATAACCGAAAGCGAGATAGAACGGTACACCATCGAGGAGTTGGAGAGACTCGGCTATCAATACATTCATGGCCCGGATATCTCCTGTGACGGGCTATTCTCAGAAAGACAATCTTACGCCGATATAATTCTCGCGGGCAGACTCAGATCTGCCATTCACAAATTAAATCCTGATATTCCAGCAGACGCACAGGAACTGGCTCTTCAAAAAGTTCTACGTATTTATTCGCCTGACCTTTTGCATAACAACGAAACCTTTCACCAGTTTTTAATTGAGAAAATAAAAGTACCATATCAGCAAGATGGCTATGAGAGAAGCTATGAGGTAAGTCTGATAGATTTCGACAATCCTCTCAACAACGAATTCCTAGCAGTTAATCAGTACACCGTAGTGGAGAACAACCAGAACAAGCGGCCAGATATATTACTATTTGTAAACGGCATCCCTCTTGTGCTGATCGAGTTGAAAAACGCGGCGGATGAAAACGCGACCATCAGGAAGGCCTTTGACCAGATACAAACCTACAAAGCCACCATTCCAAGCCTGTTTACATTCAACGCCTTTTGTGTTATTTCAGACGGCATGGAGTGCAGGGCAGGAAGTATCTCGTCTGAGTTCAGCCGGTATATGTCATGGAAGTCTGCCGACGGAAGGACCGAGGCTTCACGTTTTGCCCCGCAATTAGAAACCCTTATAAATGGAATGCTGAACCCGGCCACTCTGTTAGATCTTGTGCGCAATTTCATAGTATTTGAGAAGTCAAAGAAGGAAGACCCGAAGACAGGTATTTCGCAGGTTGAAACCATTAAGAAGCTGGCTGCCTATCACCAATACTATGCAGTCAACAAGGCTGTAGAAAACACATTGAAAGCCGCCTCCGCAGACGGAAACCGCAAGGGCGGAGTTGTGTGGCATACACAGGGAAGCGGCAAATCCATTTCAATGGTTTTCTACACAGGCAAGCTGGTGTTGAGCCTCAATAATCCTACCGTTGTAGTTATCACTGACCGCAATGATCTGGACGATCAGTTGTTTGATACCTTCGCATCTTCAAAACAGTTGCTCAGGCAGGAGCCGGTCCAGGCAAAAGACCGGGAGCATTTGAAAGAGCTGTTAAAGGTTGCATCAGGCGGCATTGTATTCACCACCATTCAAAAGTTTTTACCCGATGAAGGCTCGGCGGAATATGACCGGCTTTCAGATAGAACTAACATAGTTGTAATTGCTGATGAAGCACACCGGACCCAATACGGCTTTGAAGCAAAATTGATTGATGAAAAGGACAATGAGACCAAAGAGGTAATCGGCAAACGCATTGCCTACGGCTTTGCAAAATACATGAGAGACGCCTTGCCGAATGCGACATACATTGGTTTCACAGGCACGCCGATTGAAGGCACGGACATAAATACCCCCGCAATATTCGGACAGTATGTTGATATATACGACATTGCGCAATCAGTTGCCGATGGGGCTACGGTCAAGATTTACTACGAGAGCCGTTTGGCCAAGGTAAATCTGGATGAAGAAGGCAGACGCTTGATTGCGGAGTTCGACAAGGAACTGGAAGCAGACGAGGAACTGAGCGACAAGCAGCGGGCCAAGGCCAAATGGACAAAACTCGAAGCTATCGTAGGAAATGAGAAGAGAATACAAAACCTGGCAAAGGACATCGTTACACACTTTGAACAGCGGCAGGATGTTATTGACGGCAAGGGAATGATCGTGGCCATGAGCCGAAGGATTGCGGTTGATCTCTACAATGAGATTATCAAGCTGAGACCTGAATGGCATAATGAGGATTTGACCAAAGGTGCGATCAAAGTCGTTATGACCGCATCCAGTTCTGACGGTCCGGTCATGCAGAGGCAGCACACCACCAAGGCGGAGCGCAAGGCTTTATCCGATAGAATGAAAGACCCTGCAGACCCGATGAAGCTGGTTATTGTCCGGGATATGTGGCTGACAGGTTTTGACGCGCCTTGCTTACACACAATGTATATTGATAAGCCGATGAGGGGACATACCTTAATGCAGGCCATAGCAAGGGTGAACAGGGTCTTTAAAGATAAGCCGGGCGGACTGGTTGTAGATTATCTGGGTATCGCATCTGACCTCAAAAAGGCATTGGCTTTCTATTCTGATTCAGGCGGCAAAGGCGACCCTGCGGAAACACAGGGGAAAGCAATAGAAGCAATGATGGAGAAGCTGGAAGTAGTGCGCCAGTTGTTCTTTGAAGAAAGTAAAACCAAAGAAGCTATTATGGTAGCTGAACCGACAGCTTATTACGGCAATTATCCAGGAACAGGATTTAATTACAGACGGTTCTTTACAGCGCCGCCGAAAGACAAGCTCTCAATCATCCTGCAGGCTGAGGAACACATCTTAGGTTTGGCAGACGGCAAGAACCGTTTCATCAATGAAGTGACGTTGCTGAGCAAGGCGTTTGCACTGTCCATACCGCACGAAGAGGCAATGGCGATAAAGGATGAAGTCGCCTTCTTTCAGGCAGTAAAGGCAAGGCTTGTAAAGTTCACCTGCGACGGCACAGGCAGGACGGACAGAGATATTGAAACAGCAATAAAGCAGATAGTTGATGAGGCGTTGAGTTCGGACAAGGTGATAGACATCTTCGATGCGGCAGGGATAAAGAAACCTGAACTGTCTATTCTGTCAGAGGAATTTCTATTAGAGATAAAGGGGATGAAGCATCAGAACCTTGCCCTTGAATTGCTGAAGAAAATTCTCAATGATGAAATCCGGAGCCGTGCAAAAACCAATTTGGTAAAAAGTAAGGCCTTGCTTGAAATGCTTGAAACTGCCCTCAGGAAGTATCAGAACAATTTGCTATCAACTGCGGAGATCATTCAGGAATTGATTGAGCTTGCCAGAGAAATTAAGGCTGCAGACCAGAGAGGTGTCAAGCTTGGCATGTCAGAGGAAGAATTGGCTTTCTATGACGCGCTTGAGGTAAATGACAGCGCGGTCCAGGTATTGGGTGATGAGCAGCTCAAATTGATTGCACGAGAAATTGCGGAGAAGGTAAAGGCCAACGCGACCATTGATTGGACAATACGCGAAAGCGCGAGGGCCAGGCTGATGGTGATTGTAAAAAGGACATTGAACAAATACGGCTATCCGCCCGACAAGCAGCAAAAGGCCATTGATACCGTCCTGAAGCAGGCGGAGTTGTTGGCGGACCACTTTGCCGGAGGCATGGTATAGTGATTTCACTATCTGTGAGATTTTCTTAATTGCATCTTACCAAGAAAATAAGATATCCTTATTGTAAGGAGGTAAGGAATCATGCTTGCTAAGAAAACATCTAAAAACCAGTTAACATTGCCCAAAGAGGTCGTTAAAGAATTCCCCGATACGGATTATTTCGATGTTACCGTCAAGGAAAGAAAGATAATCCTCATGCCGGTCAAGATGACCCATGTTGACATGACTCTTGAAGGGGTAAGAAACAAACTTGAAAAGCTCGGCGTTACTGAAAGCGACGTGACTGAGGCGGTCAAGTGGGCAAGAAAGAAAAAACATTAACGGTTGTCCTTGACACTAATGTGCTCGTATCAGCCCTGCTGTTTAAAGGCGAACTTTCACGGTTGGTTGATCTCTGGAAGAAGGACAATATTATTCCCGTGTTCTCAAGAGAGACCTTTGGAGAGTTCAGGACCGTGCTTGGATATCCGAAGTTTTCCCTGACAGGACAAGAGATCAAGATGCTCATTGAGGAGGAGGTCCTGCCTTTCTTTGAGATCATAGAGATTACTGAGAAGGTACGCATTTGCAGGGACCCGGATGACAA
Organism: Thermodesulfovibrionia bacterium; assembly: GCA_020053105.1. GTDB lineage: Bacteria > Nitrospirota > Thermodesulfovibrionia > UBA6902 > UBA6902 > UBA6902. Next base: position 47,876 of record JAGVNU010000070.1, on the reverse strand, counting down.
CAAGTTTATTGCCTGTGCAGTCTCGGCGTCTGCGAAGTTCGTTATTAGCGGAGACAGGGATTTGCTGGACGTGGGCAAGTACAAGTCAGTCAGGATTATAAGCGCTTCAGAATTCTTAAGAAGATTTTGAGGAAAATTTAAGTATTCACAAAATTAATTCCCCTTAAACTTCTTCAGCCTGAAATACGCCTCCCTTTCCCTCTCACTGATGTACTGCGAAATGGTTTTGATCTGGTGTTTCAGGTCAGGCAGTATCCTTTCTTCGAGCACTTTTATTTTTCGTGTAATCCGCATGATCTCATCGCTCAGCCTCTTTAACTTACTCTCATAGGCAGCGATCTCAAGCATGGACTCAAGGATTTTTTCAAAGCGGTATATGCCTTCCTCAAGGTGAGGAGTAGTTGAGGTAAAGTCATAGCCCCTTGCGTCGGGGTTTCTGACGGCGGGTTCATGTGTGACAACGTCTTTATACTTAAGTCCCCAGATGGCCTTTTCAATAATATCGACTCTGATGTGCCTTGCCGAGGTGAAGGTCACTGACTCCACCGCGCTTCTGCCCATGTGCCCGAGGCTTAACCCCAGTTCTTCAAGTGCCTTCCCGTATATTTCAACTATGTCTTTTCTGGTCCTGAGAAACGGCAGTGTAGTATTGAAGAATTCCCTGATAAGCGCCTGTCTCCTTGCTTTCAGAATTCCGGCACTGTTTGTAACAGACATGGCCTTCTCTTTGAGGAGCAGGAGGTTTGTTCTGGTCGGATGAATGATCATGTTTCAAGTGAAAAACGTTTTAAAAGGTCAATTCCAGTATCGAGTGTCTCATTAATGTTTCGTCTTGCCGATTCCTGATTTACAAATTCTCTTTCGAATTGGTCCGTGAAGTCAAGCATAAGCCGGTCTTTCTCTGACATCCCGTCTCTCCCGACTATTGCTTCAAGCCTCCTCAGGTCTCTCCCCCTGGCGTAATATTTATACAGCAGGTTGGATATCTTCCTATGGTCTTCCCTCGTATGTCCCTTGCCTATGCCCCTCTGCATGAGCCTTGAAAGACTAGGGAGCACATCAACCGGCGGGAATATGCCTTTCTGGTGAAGCTCACGGCTCAGGACAATCTGCCCCTCTGTAATGTAGCCGGTCAGGTCGGGGATTGGATGCGTAATGTCGTCTTCAGGCATAGTGAGGACTGGGAGCATGGTGATGGAGCCTTTCATGCCGCGTATTCGCCCCGCGCGTTCATAGAGAGAGGCAAGGTCGGAATACATGAAGCCCGGATAGCCCCTCCTGCCCGGGAGTTCTTCCCTTGCCGTGGACACCTCGCGCAGGGCGTCACAATAATTCGTCATGTCGGTGATTATTACAAGGACATCCATCCCGTTATCAAAGGCGAGATATTCGGCAGCGGTAAGCGCGAACCTTGGCGCGAGCAGCCGCTCCATAGCCGGTTCATCCGCCATATTTACAAAGGCGACAAAACCTGACTTCATGTCTTTAAGCGTGTTCATATAATAGGAGTATTCGCGGAATGTCAGTCCAAGGGCAGCGAATATTACAATGAAGTCACCGCTTGCGGCAATCGTCTCGTTTCCTTGCGGAATAGCGGTCTCCTTAATCACCCTTGCGTTTCTCAATATCGCCGCGACTACTTCCTTTGAAGGCAGGCCCGAGCAGGAAAAGACCGGGAGTTTCTGCCCTTTGACGAGTGTGTTCAGCCCGTCAATAACTGAAAGGCCTGTCTCAATGAACTCTTCCGGCCTGGCCCGCGCAGCTGGATTCATGGGAAGGCCGGTAATGGGCGCCAGCTTTTCGGCGATATACATCGGGAGGCCGTCAACAGGTATAAAGGAGCCGTTAAAGACCCGTCCGATAATCTCAGGAGAAAGGGGGGCCCTTCTTACAGAATCAGTGAAAACGACGGAGGTCTTTTCAATGTCCAGCCCGCGCGTTTCGGCAAAGACCTCAATCAGCGCGGTGTCCCCGGTGATCTGCAGGACTTCACCGTCTATCTGTCTATTATCAGGGGTGAGGACTTTCACTACCTCTCCTATCCTGGCGCTGAATACCCCCTGAACAAACAGCAGCGGGCCTGCTATGGAAGATATGGTTTTATATCTGTGTTCTGATAGTCTCATATTCATTTAACTCAGGTGCACGGCGTGCCGTGCACCTACAATATTTCATTCAGCGGCGTTCCCTGCTTAAGCCTCTCTCCAGCTTCTTTATGGAAATCCAGGATCTTCTTCACTGCCGAGAGTGTCTTTTCAAGAGGGGAGAAGGCGTCATCGGTATACGCATTCTGGCAGAGAAAAGTTGATCTGATCATCTCTGCTGTGTGAAGGAGCAGCCGGTCCTGGTCGTGAATGCCTTCGATGCCGACGATCTCTACAACCTCTCTGAGGGTCTCTTCTTTCCGTAGTATCTCCCTGCATCCCTTCTGAACGTCTTCCCATTCAGGAGAGACTTTTTCTTTGTAATGTGCTGAAAGCTCTCCCGCGTAGAGGGAGTAGCTCTGAAACCAGTTGATTGCCGGGAAGTGTCTCCTGTGGGCAAGAGAGGTATCAAGCATGAGGAATGTGCCTGTGGTCCTCAGACAGGATTGCGTGACAGGTTCCGTAAAGTCACCGCCGGGAGGTGACACTGACAGCACCATGCTGAGGGAACCGGTCTTTCCGCTGTAAGTCTCAACGACACCTGCCCTTTCAATAAAACCTGACAGGCGTGAAGAGAGGTATGTCGGGTATCCCTCTTCACCGGGCATTTCCTCAAGGGAAGAGGATATCTCTCTCAAGGCCTCGGCCCATCTGGATATGCTGTCAGCGAGGAGAAGCACATGGTAGCCCATGTCCCTGTAGTATTCGGCCATGGTGACAGCCGTATATATGGATGCCTCTCTGGCTGCAACAGGCATATTTGATGTGTTAATGACAAGGACGGTCCTTTCCATCAGCCTGCTTCCGGTCCACGGGTCCCTGAGCATTTCAAACTCCTCAATCATCTCGGCCATCTCATTTCCCCGCTCGCCGCATCCCGCGTACACGACGATATCGACGTCAGCAAATTTTGCTATTGACTGTTCAAGAATGGTCTTGCCTGTGCCGAATCCCCCGGGGAGGATCGCGGTCCCTCCCTTTGTAAACGGAAAAAGAAAATCTATGGCCCGCTGGCCTGTGATGAGCGGCCGGCTGGTAGCTATCTTTTTTCTGTAGGGTCTGGGAACTCTTACAGGCCACTCGTGATAAAGCGGAATCTCTTTACCGGCTGTAAGCGCCCCTGCAGTGCCCTCAATATTTATCTCGCCGTCAGCCACCCATGAAAGTGTCCCACTGATATCATTTCCGCAGGTGATAAAATGACTGAAGCGCCCTTCATTTACATGTCCGATTATTTCTCCGGGGGATATATCATCACCTTTTTTCTTTAAGGGATGAAACCTCCACTGACGGGACCGGTCAAGCGCGTATATTTCTTTCCCTGTCTTTATGAAGGGCCCTGATTCGTCCCTCAATTTCTCCAGCGGCCTCTGAAGTCCGTCGAATATCCCGGACAGGAGCCCCGGCCCCAGGCTGACGGCAAGGGGCATGCCGGTAGCCCTTACGGGCTCATCAGGGGACAGGCCGTGAGTATTTTCATATACCTGGACAACGGCCCTGTCAGACTCAATTTTGACAACCTCGCCTGTAAGCATGGCATTACCGACATATACCCGTTCATAAAGCCGTAGTCCTTTTAAAGCAACGCTCACTGTAGGCCCGGATATGCCGGTTATATTTCCTGTCATATATTCAACCTCACGTGATACCCTATGGCCCGCCTGATCAGCCTCGAAGCGTAATCTTCGATCTCAGCGCCTGCACGCTCCGGTGATGGGAGGACCAATAATATGCCGTGCCAGGACCGCTCAATGTCCTTCATCAATGCCTCGTTCTCACTGTTTATCAACCGTTCGTCAATAATGATGAGTCCTGTATCAGGGTCTGCTGCCGTGCCTTTCAGCACGTTCATGAAATTCCCTTTGTCCGCAATATACTGGTCTGTACCGGTGAGCCTGAAACCGAACTCTGCATCTCCCGGGGTTATGAAGGCAATTTTTTTCAATATACAAGCTCCTCTTTCAGGATACCCCTGTCGATTTCCCGGCCGTGATAAATTATGCTGAGGTTCTTTGCCTCCATGGCGCATCTCCAGAGGTAATCAAGAACCAGTCCGGCATCCGGACATTCCCTTTCCCACTTCTTTATGTTTCCAGTCAGGCGTCTTTGAAGGCCGTTTTCTACACGGGCCGCGTCTGGTCCTTCAATGCGCAGTCCTGTCTGCTTAAATACGAGAGAGTCAAGTGCGTCCGTATCATATGAAAGCAGTATTTTATTGAGGACTGTTTTTTTGATATCACCGCCATCAATGAAAAAGGGACCGGAAGTTGTCTCCCATCTCAGGTGTTTGTGAAGCGTGATGATATTTCTTGCGTCTGCTATAAAAATGAAGAAGCGTTTTATCAGCGGATGAATGTCCATATTAAATATGTGCTTAAACAGGGCGCTTGTGGTTCCCTGTTCCGCCCCCTTGAAACCGTCTTTTAAAAATAACTGTTTAACGTCGCAATGGCCATGAATAAAAGACACTTTCTTCCCCAGAATATCAAGAACTGAGGGAACATCTGTATCGGTTTTCAGCTCGTCTTTTATACCTTTTGAAAGAAGACTGAAATACAGGAGACGACCTCTCTCCGGGCCGGTCCCTTTCCCGGCTTTATACCGCAAACAGGTAAGGAGGGTATTTAATTCTGAATACATCAAGTACGGCCGGAAAATGTTCCTCAGCCCGTTATTCATCTGACGGTACGCCCATGCTGGTTCTTTCAGGTGCCTCTCCCGTATGCCGGACGGGGATGACGCAGGATATTCCGCTGTATCGGCGCCGGACATTACCGTGTCCCAATCGCTCAGCAGGGACAATCTTCTGCCGTGTATCCTGGCCAGCAGATATTCCGCCGGATATCCGCTGTCACTAATCTCCTGAAGGAATTCCATATCGTGACGCTTCCTTATAAGTGTCAATAACTAAAAAAGGCAGTATCTCTTCCCAGGCCCTCTCCAGTCTTTTTTCAAAGGTATTTATAATATGCCGCCTTCCGCTTTCCATGGCAGCCTCAAAACCTCCGGATACATCATCGTCCGAAACTATCACGGACCCAGGGAAATATCTCCGGGCCATACCCGCATCCGCAGAGTGTACCCGCACTTCTTCCCATTTGGCCCGGGGAATTTCTTTCACAAGGGCCGAAAAGATGTTTTCATAACCACCTCTCCTCAGCTCATGAAGACAGGTCAGTGACAGCTTGAAAAGCCGTTCCGAAAGCGACTTCTCCGCTGAAAGCATGATGATCCGCGCCTTTTTCTCAGCTGAGAAGAGGACATCATCCTCCTGTATCTTTGTCAGCCGGGCCTCTTTCTTTCTGAATTCCTCCCGCAGCCGTTTGATCTTTCCCGCAGTCTCAGCCCTGATATTCTCAGCCTCAATTTCAGCCGCGTCCCTGATGGTCCGGACCTTTTCTTCCCCCTCTTTCCGCAGAGAGGCGATCAATTCTTCATGGCCCATGCGCTTAAACCCCGAAGAGGATCATGGATGCCACTACAAAGCCTAGTATCACCATGGTTTCAGGGATTGCGACAAGTACGATGATAGTGGCGCTCAATTCCGGTTTTTCAGCTAGTGTGCCTGCTCCTGCGGCGCCTATTTTTGACTGTGCCCATGCTGTTGCAAGCGCGGGCAGTCCCATGGCAAGCGCTGCTGCAAAGGCCGTCAGCACCTTTTCCAGATTCATCTTTCCCCTCCTTTACCTGTAGGGGCGGGGTTATCCCGTCCCTATTTCTGGTTGTGAGGGCGGGAAGACCCCGCCCCTACATATTGAATTATCTATATTCTTTTTTCTTTCTTGAACGGCTCAAACTTCCTCCCCCCTGCCTCAATAAATTTATTAAAGAACTCAACATAGTGCAGCCTCAATGAATGTATCGTAGGAGAAAAGATGCCTATGATGATGTTCAGAAGGTGCAGAAGGCCGGCCACTACTGTCCCGATTATTATATCTCCGGTCATACCCGCAAGGTGGTTGGCCACGTAAGCCAGGAGTACGGAGGTGAGCCCGATCGCCATTATCCTCGCGTATGAGATGATGTTGCCTATGCTCTTTATGACCTCCAGCGGGGCAAGGAGGCCGCCTGTAAACAGCAGAACAGGGGTAATGATAAGGATCGCAAGTATAACGGGTTTTGTCATCAGCGCCGGGAAGAGCCCGAACAGGGAAGCCACAAGGGACAATATCGCGATAATTAAAAGTATATGCATAAGTTTCAGAACGGCCTCTTTCCCTGTCTTCCTGTGAACCGCGGTTATGAATCCCAGAAAACTCCCGATGAGGACATGGACAACGCCGACCGATACCGCGAAGTACAGCATCGGTATGACCGCTGTGCGTCTTTCAATAAATACCGGCTCAAGTCCGAAGAGAGTGTGTCCGAATTCCCCGAAAAACTCCCCGTAGAGTATTCCGAAGAATATGCAATACAATGAGGCAGCCATGAGTATCCTGCATGCGTCCGCGACATTTCTTTTTGCCCTGAATTTTCTGAAGATGATAAAAGAAACCATGATAATGAACAGGCCGTATCCCGCGTCACCTAAGATCATCCCGAAGAACACGGGGAAGAATATCGCGATAAACGGCGTCGGGTCATAAGACGTATATCTAGGCAAGGGGAGTATCCGGGTGAAGAGTTCAAAGGGTTTAAAGTAGGCCGGGTTTTTCAGGATAACGGGCATCCTGTCAAGGTCTTCTTCTTCTATGTCCAGTTCGTCAAGCACGACCTTGCCTTTAAAATTATCATTCAGCTGCTCCCTGAGTTTCATGACATCATCAGACGCGGTCCAGCCGTATATAAAAAAACACATCCGCGTCACAAACACAGAGGCTGTGGCCCTGAAAAGCGAGAGCCGTTCATCTATCCACTCTTTGACTCTCTGATAGATGGTCCCCCACTTCATGGAAAAGCTGTCAAGCTGCATGTTGATCATATCGAGTTCATCGGATATTTCCGTGGTCCTCTTTTTGAGAAAACCGATTTTCTCGACAAAGGTGAGGCCGCCGAAAGTGGAAGGGAACTTCATTTCCGGAATATTTTTATCACTGAGCGCGCGTTTTATTCTGTCCGACATATTTTTATGCACTGTTATCAACCCTGCCCGCGTACCATCCGGCGCGTTTGATGTCATGAGTTCGTATCTCTCACCTGCCAGGTGGGTCAATGCCCTTCTCAGGAGATCTTCCGCGTCAGGGTCTTTTAAGGTGAGACCTATAAAATCGAGGTTTGAACTCTCTTTAAGTCCAGCGAGGAGGGGCTCGACAGCGTCAAGAAAAATATTGTATCGGCTGAGTTCAGTCAGCTCTTTCTGCAATTCCTCTTTCTTCCTGTATAGTCCTCTGCATATCAGCAGATGTTTCTGTAGTGTTTCGTTGATAGTATCAATAATGGCCTGCGGCTGAAAGTATCCGCCCCTGATCACAATCCTTGGGAGATATGACAGCAGTTCGTCGATCCTCTCCTTGAAGTCTTCGAGAAACAGCTTTTCCGAAAGGCTGTTTTTGTCAGGTAAATAACTGTCTATATATGCCCGGTCCATTTTTTTTATGAACCCTATGGAAGTCGGCTCAATCTCAAGGATGCCCGTATCGCGCAAAAGAGACAGCACCTTTTCAAGCAGCTCCCGCGGCCCTGCTACCTCGACCTTTGACATCCTCACTATCATGGCAGAATCCTTGCGATATGTTTTCTTATGGTCCCGGTTAAGACTTCATCGCTTGTCCTTTCAAGTCTTGAGGCGGTTGCATCAGCTTTCGCCAGGATGTCTGCGGCCCTTTTTTCAGCCCGTTTGACCGAGTCGGCCAACGCCTGGTTAAGGGTCTCCTCAAGCCGTTTCTGTTCTTTTGATATTTGCAGTTCAGAGCTCCGTCTCAGATTATCAATCATCTCCCTGGCCCTGATATCTTCAGTTTCAAGATTGTCTGCGAGTTCTCTTTCGACCTCGACAACCTCGCTGAGAAGGTCCTCTTTCATAGTTAAATTGTATCAGCAACCAGGCGGAATACAAGGGGCTTAATAAATCTATTAGACTTTTTATCCGTGCCTTTCGTAGGGGCATGGCGCGCCATGCCTCTGCAGATTCGGCATTTATGGATCATTGACAAGCCGGACCAAAAGGTATAAATTATTTCTGCTAATCAGCAAGGAAGGAGTGGACATGACAAAGGATTACAACGGACTAAAAAAGGAATACCGCCCCCGTTCCGGCCAGATCGCGGTAGAGCTCGGTTTTATAACAAAGGTCCAGTTAATGGAAGCCATAAGCGATCAGGTTGACGATGACCTCAGTCACCGCGCCCACAGGTTCCTGATGGAAATATTACTGGATAAAGAATGGATAACCCGTGAACAGGTTGATATTATCCTGGATGAGCTTTTCAAGGATGAAATGAGACGCAAAGGGAAATTGTAATACTCAAATGTATCGGGTCAGTGCAGTATTAAAGTATAGACGCCCTGACCGGGACTGCCTCCACTCCCCATTCTTTTAATTTCTCAAGCACCCTGCTGATCAGCGCCCCCATTTTGCCGCTGATGAGACCAGACATCTCTGCGGAGGTCTCCATTGATAAAGGCTGGATACCGATGAGACATATGCCGGCAGGCATGATATCCATCAGTTTGGCCGCAAAGAGCATATCCGGAAGTCCGATCTGATGCACGGAAAGTTTGGAGCTCAGGAAGGAGGGGATACTGTCGCCTTCTACCATGTCTATTGTGCCGGGTCCTTTTTTGAAATTTGCCGCGTCAATTATCAGCACCCTGTCCCTGTTTTCAAAAAGCGGCAGGAGATCAAGTCCCTTGGTGCCGCCGTCGATTATCTCAACATTACCGGGAAACTGATATTCACTGCTCAGTTTATTCACGGCGTGAACACCGACCCCGTCGTCGGACAGAAGGATATTGCCTATTCCAAAGACTGCGATGTTCAATAGCTGCCTCCTTTTTTCATGCAGCTATTATACATGAATCACGATATGAGGTGTTTCAGCATGTTCTGCAATATCAATTAATCAGACCTTCCCCTGATTAACTCACGGTCCCTCTCCAGTATATGACCTTTTATCCTGATTGTAGTAATGACCTTGCTATCTTTCACCATATGGTCTATATAGAGGACATCCGATTGCCCAAGTTGAAACGCATGATATAAAGGTCTCAATTCATAGCCGATGGTATTGCCGGCCTTATCGATAATTTTGCTCAACCGGGACCTGCTGAAATCACGGTAGTATCTGACATGCGCCTGTGCTTCATCAAGGGCTTCTTTAGCGGGCACGCCTTTCTTTACAGTGTAATCAAATTCAGGGGCGTATATCTCAAAGGTATAAGGGTCGCCTTCTATATCGAGAATTGCCACGTTTGCAACGTCATCCATGTGTCTTGCGCCGTGCAGAAGGAGGGTGTATGTCCCGGCAAGTTCTTCGGGTCCGGCCCGGTCTGTTCTGAGATATCTTTCAGACGCGCAGGAATAGATGGATGTTAAGAGTGAAAATAGTAGTATTGTTTTTGAAAGGGTTTTCAGGATATTCATTTTCCCTCCTCATCTGCCGGGATTTTATATATCTTTAATAGAATAGTATCAGATTTTTAAAATCATGCAACATTGGGACGATCACCTGGGGAAAAAACGCGGAAAGCCTGGAGGGCAACAGAGACCAAAGGCGTGGCAGGACCATATCACAACAGAGGGTAAGTATACACGAAGTTTTTTGGATCTCTTAAGGGACTGCCAAATATTCGGCAAAAGAAGTGGATTCCGGAATTGGCAGATTGTCTTCAATTAGTCCCTGAATATGCATTTTAATCGCCTCATGCATATTTAGTTCTGTTTCCTCGCGTGAAGCTCCTGTAGCAATACATCCCGGCAAATCCGGTGAATATGATGAATAGTTACCATTAGCTTTTTCAATGACTATAAGAAAACGGTGCATAGCTATTTTACCTCCTTCAACATCGCTTGTTTCAAAATACTATTTAAAGTGCCAGCCGCTAAATCATCATTGGGATGTCCGGCAATTGTTACCCTGCCTGTCTTTATTGAATGTTTATATTGTCTATGACTTCCTTTCGTGACCACAAGATACCAGCCATCTGATTCAATTGACTTTATGATATCACGCACCTTCATATAATTCATCCCCTCAGATATGAAATGTCATTTAAATTTCTGCTGATATCATAAGCAGCACAAGCCGAAAATTCAGGAAGAGATCAGTGCTACAGAGCCAAAGATCAATAGTTCTTCACCCGGCAACAGCGGACTACAGTATCCGTTTGATCTTTGCGAAGGCCTCCTCAATGATCTCAGGTTCGGGCAGGAACGTGGTCCTGAAGTACACTCCGTCCTCCTGCCTTCCAAACCCGGAGCCGGGGACAAAGACGACCCCTTCCTGAAGCGCTGCGCGCACGAATTCAATGTCCTTCTTCCACTTCTTGGTTTCTATTTTTATAAATGCATAGAAAGCGCCTTTGGGGACAGGGAACGAGAGCGGCAGCTTCTCTGCCATCTGTACGAATGTGTTTCTCCTTTCCAGGAGCTTTTTCTTCATATACCTGAGATAAGCCGGGTATGAAGGGTCTGCTATTGCAGCAGCCGCGGCCTTCTGGTATTCCCAATTCACAGAGAGCCGCTGATTGCACAACAGGAAGAAGGCGTTCTTGACCTCCGACCATCTTTCACCGTGAAATGCAACCCATCCTATCCTTGCCCCAGGATAGCTGAAGTCCTTTGAAAGCGAGCTTCCGTATATGAACGGCACCTTGTCCCTTGCTATCTTTCTGAAGTCCACAGGCTTGCCTTCCAGTATGAGCTGATCGTAGGAACCGTCGTAAAATATGGGGACATCGTGCTCGGCGCAGAGAGCCACTACTTCCGCCAGGTTCTTTTCTGAATAGACGGACCCCAGCGGATTATTTGGATTGATAATGACCATTGCCTTTGCGCCCTCTATCTTCTTTGCAAGATACCCCGTGTCTATCTGTCCGTCAGCGGTGTGTCTGTAGAAGGCGCTTTCACCTTCGAACTGTTTTGCCTTGCTTAAGTAGAGCGGGTATACAGGGTTGGGCAACAGCACCTTCTCCCCGAAACCTATGAACGCATGGAAGAAGAAGTCTATACCCTCAGTGAGGCCTGCTACGGCAAATACGTCTTCGGGCCTGCACTTTTCGATCTTGGCCACGGTCTTTCTTAACTGCTCGTCGCCTTCAGAAGGAGCGTAACCTTTCCAGTTTTCATCGAGCGCGCTCTTCACACGCTCTGCTATAATGTTAAATGACGGGAAGCCGTACTGGGGCGGGTCTCCGATATTGAGGTAGATCATCTTCTTGCCCTTTGCCTCTTCGCGCTTTGCCTCCATAACGATGTCCCTTATCGGGTAGCTTACAACATTCATTCTCTCAGTAGGCCTGTATGGCAGTTGTCGTCTCAGGTGTACCATTTTATCGTCCTTTTAATTTCATTTAATGGGCATGCTGTTTTACGTGAGTATTATGTCCAATACATATTATCTTTTTAGACAACAATGCCCTTCTGTAACCATCAAGAAATATCATACGACACGATTGTGTAAAAGGGCAACCAGGAGAAAAGTGCGGAGATCAGCAGCGCACAAAAAGAAAGCCCCGGAAAACTTTTTGCGTTCCGGGGCACTGAATCGGTAAACAGTGTTTCTCAGCTTTATTCCAAATCTTTTTCGGGGATGAACTTATACCCGGTGAAGATCGACGTAATGAGGCCGGTCTCCTCAAGGGACTCGGAAAACTGGGAAATATAGACATGCACCAGTGTGAACGCTATTATGACGTACATGAACAGGTGGTGCCACAGCCTTATGGTCTGAAGATACATTATGCCGGTGAGCCATCCGCCGAGAAGTGTCCAGACAGCGCCTGAATGGTTTACAGAGTACAGGGCAAATCCGGAAATTATCTCGAAGATAAATACCCCCAGCAGCAGCAGGTATGTCAGGCCCCCAAAGGCTGAGTGTCCGACATGACTTTTGGACCGTTTGCTTATCAGCAGGTAGACCTTGAGGTCTTCTATCAATTCGCCGATTCTTTTAGCGGACAAGGGAATCCAGCTGCAGAGACAGGCATACTTGTTTCCTGCCCGCGACCAGTAAAGCCTGATGATGATGCTCATCACGAAAGCGTATGCTGAGGCAAAATGAACAAACCTCATCCATCCCATTATGTACTCAGTTGAATCCTGGGCATAGATAAACGGACTGGCGATGTAGAAGCCGGTGACCGAAAGGGCAAGCAGACAGAGCGCATTTATCCAGTGGGTAAACCTGACCGGGAATTCCCATACATAGACTTTCTCTCTCTCGTTCTTCATATTCCCTCCCTTTCTTATTTCACCTTTATCCGGATAAGCTCATTTCCATCGGTATCAACCACATGAACGGCACACGCCATGCAGGGGTCGAATGAGTGTATGGTCCTGAGTATCTCAACCGGCTGCTCCGGATTAGCGACCGGGGTGCCGATCAGGGCTTCCTCGTAAGGGCCTCTCTGGTTTTTGGCGTCTCTCGGAGAACCGTTCCAAGTGCCGGGGACTACGATCTGGAAATTCTCTATCTTCTGGTCCTTGATCTTTACCCAGTGGCCTAGCGAGCCCCTTGGCGCCTCGTGAAGACCATAGCCCTTTGCTTCTGCAGGCCAGGTGGACGGGTCCCATTTCTCACCGCTGTGGATCTTCATGTCCCCGTTTTTCATATTTGTGGCAAGCTGGTTGATCCATTCGGGGAGCTTCTTGGCGGTGATCAGTGTCTCGACGCCCCTTGCCGCTATCCTTCCCAGGGTTGAGAAGAGGACCGCTGGTCCGACTCCGAGTGTCTTAAGGACATAATTTACCGTGTCCTGGACTTCTTTATGCCCGGAGGCGTAGGCAACGAGCATCCTTGCAAGAGGTCCGACTTCCATTGCCTTGTCGTCGTAACGGGGGGCCTTAAGCCATGAATACTTTTCATCTGTATTCAGATACTCATACGGAGGCTGCGGGCCGGTATACTTGTAGTTGGTCTCGCCGTCCCATGGGTGCATGGCTTTGTCGTCTCCGCCGGAATAGTTATACCAGGAGCGGGTTACGTATTCAGTGACCTTTTGATGGTCCACCTTATGTACTGTTGACAGGTCCTTATTGAGAATGATCCCTCGCGGCAGCCACAGGTTTTCCGTGTTGCTGACTGTGTCGTTCGGGAACTCTCCGTAACAGAGGAAATTCCCTACCCCTGCTCCGTGACCTGCCCAGTCCAGATAGAACGGGGCAACGGCGATTATGTCCGGGATGTAAACGTGTTCAACAAAGTCCAGGGCAGTTTTCGCAAGTCCCTGCATAAAGGCAATGCTTCCGGCGTTAAGGGCGTTCTGGCTTTCAGGATCAACAGGAATAGACATTCCGCCTACTATATACGTCTGGGCATGGGGGTTCTTTGCGCCCAGCAGGGCCTGAATCTTGATGACTTCCCTCTGCCATTCAAGCGCCTCGAGATAATGGGCCACAGCCATGAGATTGGCTTCCGGAGGCAGTTTGTATGCCGGGTGTCCCCAGTATGCGTTAGCGAAAGGACCGAGCTGGCCCCTGTCCACAAATTCCTTGAGCTTGTCTTTTATGCCCTTGAAATAATCAGCGCTTGATTTGGGCCAGTCCGATATGGACTGGGCCAGCGCAGAGGTCTTGGCAGGGTCCGCGCTTAACGCGCTTACTATATCCACCCAGTCAAGGGCGTGGAGATGATAGAAGTGGATCACATGGTCCTGTACGTACTGTATCCCTGAAATAAGGTTTCTGATTATCCTCGCGTTATCAGGAATTGTAATGCCTAAAGCGTCTTCGACCGCTCTCACCGAGGCGGTTGCGTGCACCGTTGTTCAGACGCCTCATATGCGCTGCGTAAACGCCCACGCGTCTCTTGGGTCTCTGCCTTTCAAGATGAGCTCGATCCCCCTGAACATGGTGCTGGAACTCCATGCGTCAACGACCTTGCCGTTTTCAACCTGGGCCTCAATCCTGAGATGTCCTTCAATCCGTGTGATCGGGTCAATTACTAATTTCTTTGCCAAAGCTACCACCTCCTTTTATTATTTATTTTTCTTTATCTTCTTTCTTGGATGACATTGCCCTGCCGACTGCGTGAACAGCAAGACCTGCGGCTGTTGCTGCGGCGAGGCCGACTCCGACCTTGTCAGCCGTCTTTTCTACACCGAAACCAGGCACATTCGGCAGCCTTCTGTAGAACGGTGTCATCGTGTCCCAGAAATGCGGCTCGGAACATCCGATGCATCCATGCCCTGCCTGGACAGGCCAGCTTGTGCCTTCGTTATATTTAACAGTTGGACAGTTGTGAAAGGTCTCCGGGCCCTTGCAGCCCATTTCATAAAGGCACCATCCCTGCCTGTGTGCTTCGTCGCCCCACTTTCTGACAAACTGCCCGGCGTCAAAATGTCCCCTTCTTTCACAGTTGTCGTGTATTCTCTTGCCATACGCAAAGAGCGGACGGCCGAGTTTATCGGTCTGGGGAAGCCTGCCCAAAGTCAGATAATGGACTATACAGGCGGTAAGGTTTTCTACATTCAGAGGACACCCCGGCAGATTTATTACTGTAGCGTTTGGGATAGCTTCTTTAACACCTACCGCTCCGGTTGGATTTGGAAGTGCTGCAGGAATTCCTCCGTGTGTCGCGCATGTGCCGACGGCAATAGTTGCCAGTGCATTGCCGCAGACTTCGCGTGCAATATCAATAGCTGATCTGCCGCCTATACAGCAGTAAACACCATTGTCCTTGAGAGGTATCGCCCCCTCTACCACAACGAAGTATTGTCCTTTGTGGTTTTTAACAACATCCATAAGAGACTTCTCTGCCTGAAATCCTGCCGGCGCCATTATCGTCTCATGATAATCGACTGAGAAGATATCGAGTACTATCTGTCCTACAGTTGGTTTTGATGCCCTTAGAAGGGCCTCTGAGTCACCTGCGCAGTCCTGGTACTCAAGCCATACAAGATACGGTTTTTGGGCCATTACGGCCTCGGCGATTTTGGGGATAAACGAAGCTGGTAAGGACAGCAGGGCAGCCATACCGGTGCACCATTTCATGAAGTCTCTGCGGGAAATCCCTTTTTTCTCCAGTGACTCCATAAAGTCAGGCACATCATGCAACGGATCGTCAGACTGGTATTTCATGAATTCACCTCCCCCTTTCTCTGAAAAGTTTATAAGAAAGTTTATAAGTTAGAAAGATAAACAGAAACAACCTTTATAGGAAGGTATCATATATTTAAGGGCTTGTCAATTTATTTCTTTTATTTACACCCAGTTAATACGTTATCTACGGCCCTTCTTAAGCAGTTCCCTCGCGTGCTTAAGTGACACCTCCGATGTCCCGCCGCTTAACATGCGGGCCACCTCTTGGGTCCGTTCATCTTTTTCAATCCTGCTTACTTGAACTATGGTCCTTTTGTCTTTGACCTTCTTTTCAATTTTAAGGTGAGTTTCTGCGTATGATGCGATTTGAGGAAGGTGGGTTATGGTGATTATCTGATGGCGTGATGCAAGGCTGTGAAGCTTTTGTCCTACTGTTTCGGCTGCCTTGCCGCCGATGCCCGCGTCGATCTCATCAAAGATAAGCACCGGGATGTTGTCCCCTTTAGCCAGTATGCCTTTGAGCGCCAGCATTATCCTTGACAACTCTCCGCCCGAGGCTGTTTTTGATACCGGCTTCAGCTCTTCTCCGATGTTCGGGGAGATCAGGAATTCAATGTTGTCCACGCCGCGATGCGTGGCCCTGAAACCGTCTGCAGTATCGTCTCCCTGTTGCCGGGTCATCATGATTGAAAATTTTGTCCCGGGCATGGACAACTCCGCAAGTTCAGCTACTACCCTGGCCTCGATCTTTTTTGCAACAGACTTTCTTTTGTCAGAAAGTCCATTCGCCAGTTCAGTCAATGTGTTTTTCATTGCCGCCAACTCTGTCTTCAGTGATTCTAATTTTTCCTCCGAATACTGAAGTTCTTCAAACTCAGTGACGGCCCCTTCCTTATAATCAATAATCGCCTGAACATCAGCCCCGTATTTTCTCTTGAGACCCTTTATCAGCTCAAGCCTTTCCTGTACTGTTTCAAGCCTTTCAGCGCTGAAGTCAATATCATCTTTATAGTCCCTGAGGAAGTACGCGGTTTCCTCAAGCAGGGGGAGGGCGCTCTCAACTGACTTTAAGGCGTCATCTGCGCGGGCATCGATGCTGCGGATCTCTTTCAGGCTGTTCAGGATTTTTGCAAGGTTTGTAATGCAGGCCGTCTCCGAGGCATAAAGAGATTCATGGGCCTGGTTGACGAGTTCCGAGAGACGGCCGGAGCTGCTCAGGATTTTCAGCTCTTCAGATAGCTCCTCTTCTTCACCCGGCCTTAAACCTGCTGCTTCAATTTCACTTATCTGGTGCTTCAATATATCCAGCCTGTGGGCGCGTTCCCTGTCTTTTTGAACAAGCCCGCTTATCTGTTGTTTTAACGCGAGCTGCGACTCATGAAGTTTCGCGACCTCCTGCCTGTCTTCCAGAAGCCCGCCATATGCATCGAGCATATCCATCTGAATGTCAGGAGAAAGCAGAGACTGGTGTTCGTACTGGCCGTGGACGTCAATGATTTTTCTGCTGATATCGGAGAGGGCCTGCACAGTCACCATAGAACCGTTTATGTAGGCCCTGCTTCTGCCCTGCGAAGTGATAATCCTCTTGAGGATGAGACCGTCACTGACATCCATGCCGTTGTCCTCAAGGAACTGAAGCGTTGACCGGGGAAGCAGCTTTGGCTGGATGTCAAAGAATGCCTCGACAACCGCTTCTGTTTCCCCGCTTCTGACGAGCTCACCCGCGGCCCTTTCGCCAAGGGTGAGGCACAGGGCGTCAATGACTATGGATTTCCCGGCCCCTGTCTCTCCGGTGATGACATTAAAACCTTCCTGAAACTCTATAGTGGCATTATCGATAATGGAGAAGTTTTTGATATGGAGTTCTCGGAGCATGGTAGTTGAGGGATATAGTAGCAAATTTTGGAGGGGTTTTTGTATAAGATTACTGTTTTTTCAAAACGCTGCTGATGAAAAGAAGGGTAATACCGTCTGCGAGAAGCAGGAGGTTAAGTGACGCGCTTATCGCATGCAATTTCCTGAATTCTTTTCTTGCAGGCGCATCATCGGTCCGGCCCTCAAAGGAATGGATCTCCTGTTTTACCCTTATAATGTCCGGATGTAATTTGAATGCTACAAAGAGGTTTATTATGACGGCGCATGCGACAAGAATTAACGACGATTTAAACCCCCATTTTGCCGGCATGGGTCTTATTGCCACAAGCAGTCCGAGGGCGATTACCGAAAGCGCCAGGTTATACGTAAAATAACCGGGGAAAAGTTTCCCTACAATCGTTCCCGCCATGTCTCTGTCAAATGACCTGAAAATTGCAGGGGTAATTATGAATGTAAAGATGGATATACCGCCGACCCAGAGTGAGAGGGTGACATTATAGCAAAAGTTCCAGATGTTCATATGACCATTATACTACTGCCGCATAAAAGAGTTGCAAGATAAGGTCCTTCACCGGGAGTATTTCTTATGGATGATATCTGTAATGAATTATTGAATTGAGATAAACGCAAATGTGTCGCAATATTTAATCTCTGTAAAGGAAATTAACAGTCAATAATTGTTCCCCAACAAGAATGGCATTAAAAATCAGGAAGTTACAATGTGGTAAAAAATTTGCTTTAATATAACTAACTTTTCGTTTTATATTGAAAGAGGGAAAAAAATGATTAAGTTAAATTGCTGGGAAATCAAGAGGTGCGGAAGAGGGCCGGGCGGGGGAAAAACCGGTGATCTAGGAGTTTGTCCGGTTGCTGCGGACAGTTCATCCAATGGAATAAATGGCGGTAAAAACGCCGGCAGGATATGTTGGGATGTCCCTCATACATTATGCGAAGGGAAAGTCCAGAACAACTTTTCTCAGAAAGCGGTTTCCTGTGTCTCGTGTGTTGTCTTTAATCGCGTAAGAGCTGAGGAGGGAATAGTCAATTTCAGCCTGTTGAAAATATTCCATCACATCCAATCATCGGACCGGGATGCTGATGCGTTATGTGATATCGTGGTCCAATTGCCTGTTTTGCCTCATGAGCTTACTATTTCTAACACCGCCGGAGATTTGGTCAAATATAGAAGAACAAGTTGATACACCATACTCTTCGTTTTCAAAAAGATGCAGGACTTATTGCCCTAAAAAATAAAAGGGGCGGGATGACCCGCCCCGGTGTGATAATTTATAAATTGAGCTGTACGGCCGGCTTATCCGCTGCCGTAAGCATGAAGCCCTGACAGAACAAGGTTTACTCCAAGGTAAGTAAAAATTACAGCCACAAATCCAATGATAGCAAGTATCGCTACCCGCTTCCCTCTCCAGCCGCCTACGAAACGTGCGTGTAAATATAGTGCATAAACGAACCAAGTGATAAGTGACCATGTCTCTTTCGGGTCCCAGGTCCAGTATTTACCCCACGCGCTGTTGGCCCAGATGGCCCCCATTATAAGTCCGCCTATCGTAAACAGGGGGAAGCCCACGGCAATGCTCTTGTATTCGATTTCATCAAGCATTGTATGCGTTAAAGCAAGGCTGCCCAGTACCGACTTCAGTCTGAGGCCGAACTGCCAGACAACAAGGATAAAGGCAACCGCCACGACCCAGCTAACTGCAGCTACGCCTCCGGAGTCGCTCCTGAGAGAGGCTTTTAGAAAATGACTCTGTATTAACTGTGCCCGCTCAGCTGAAGACAGGCTCATGAAATCAATCCCCATGCCTACGAGGACGATAATAAATATGGCGATTATCACACTCCCGATTATATATGGCATCTCCTTTTTTGATTCCGTGACCATAATAAGATAAGCTGCTGCGGCCCCGAATGATACCCCGAAAGCAGCATACCCGAGGAAGCTCAATAATACGTGGAAGAGAAGCCAGTTCGATTGCAGGGCAGGGATCAGCGGTTGAATTTCCTTGGACGTTCCTGAAATATCTATGAACAGCAGCGCCATCGCGGCAATCGGCGTGACAAATGCTCCGAGGGAGCGGTTTTTATATTTGAACTCGATAAGGATGTGGGCCAGGATGATCGACCACACAAAAAATATTAAAGATTCATACAGGTTCCTGAGAGGTGCGCCTCTTAACAGGGCCTCGACAAATCCTGACATGGGATGAGATGACATCCAGAAGTCGTATGAATTAATCCATCTGATAATCAGTGCTGCAGTCTGGCTGACAAAACCGAAGATAGTTATGCCGGAGGCTACCAGGCCGACAGTCTTGTTCCTTAGTACAAGATAGATAACGTATGTAATCATTGCGGCGATGTACGCGCCGGCCGATATATCGAAAAAGACAGAGCTGTTCATTATTTACTCCTTCCTTCTATGGCCTGTGAGACATGTGCCAATATCTTATCTATTTCTCTTTCAAAATTAAGTCTGTTTCTGTTTGTGGAACCCCCGACTACTACACTGACAGCTTTTTTATCGCCTGTGATCTCTACCCATATTTTTTTACTGCTGATAAAAAAGCAGATGTAAAGTGAAATGCCCATAATAATTGATGCAATATAGATAAACCAGACCCCGGGGTCTTTTGATACCTGGAGTCCCGTATATTCCACTCCCCAGTAATCCGCAAATTTAACTGAATGTCCGCCCGGAATTATGCCTGTTTCAGGATAACGTTTTAATATCCACCCGACAAAATTATTTCCTCCCGGCGGCATGAACTCAATGGCCACAGCAGGGTTGACCATGTTATCCGAATAGGATGTCAGCCTGCCTGTATTTCTGTCTCGTGTCAGGGCTGGTGAGAAATCGTGGACCCTGCCCCTAATGCCTGTGCCGGGTATTTCAAAGACATCTCCAAAATCCAGCCGGAGTCTTTTTTCCTGTCCGCCGGCGGGAGTAATGTCCAGAACGAATTTACCCCTTGCATTCGGCATCATGCCGTAGTTCGACTGGAAAAAGGTTATCCCCTTGTAAGTGAGCGGATCATTGACCTGTATGACTTTTGTCAGCACTTCTTTGCCGTCTTCAATAACAACAAGCTCACTGTGAAATTCCTTTGGCGTATCACCGTCTTCATAGTATTCTGTCTCATACCAGTTACACTTTATATAAAAACCAAGAGGGATGCTCTTTGTTGCTGACTCATATAATACGTTTGAACTGCTGCCTTCAGGGAGGTTCAGGTACCCTTTAAACCCGAAACGTATTCCTACTATCGCGCCTATGAATATCAGGATGATACTTAAGTGAACGACATAAACAGCCAGGCGCGCAAATTTGCCTTTTTGAGTGTAAAGCCTGATGGAGTTCTCTTCAGTGGCTTCTAAAACATGATACCTCGATGCCTTCAGTCCATTTAAAAATTCATCCTTCACCGTATTGAGACCGGCCTTAAACGTCAGTTCCTTCTTTACAGGGAGGGACCTGATTGCATTGCCGGAAAGAGGTTTTTGAGGTGTTTTAATAAGACGCCATGTCTTGGGAAACCTGTCAACCGAACATACGATCAGGTTAATGCTGAAGACGACAAGAAAGCTTGTGAACCACCACGAGCCATACATGTCCATAAAGCCGAGTTTTGCGAATATGTTATAAACGCTCGGCGCTGCTGAATCCCCGAAAAACTTGGCAAGGAGCGCAATATTCTGTGCCGGTTCTGCCTTCTGTTCTACGATTGTCCCTATAATTGAAGACAGGGCCAGTGTAATAAGGACGAAAATGGCAAGCTTTACTGAAGCCAGGAAATGCCAGATTGATTCGAATATATCTTTCTTTTCTTTTTCTTCTTCCAATTCTTCCAAAAAAACCTCCGACTCTAAATATAGCGTTTCACGATTCGTGAAGTCAATGCCAGGCAGGCCATTTCCCGGATGCCATATATAAAGGTCGATGCAGTAGGGGCACGGCGCGCCGTGCCCCTACGTTCTGCGTATATTATAAAGACTGGCTTATGAAGAACTTGTGAACAATTAAAAAAATTTCAAATTCCAAATCCCAAATTTCAAATAAATCTCAAAATATAATGACCAAAACGGGCAAACCGGCAACAGCGTTTTTCGGACATTTGGCAATTGGAATTTATTTGTTATTTGGAATTTGTTCCTGTTCATCTATTTGTATTTTGGAGATCATTCGATTCCGCAATCAGGCCTTCACCCTCGTCAGTCTTATCGCATTTAAAATGACTGCAAGGCTCAGCCCCATATCGCCGACAGCAACGGCAACCCATAAATTAATAAAGCCCATCAAAGCGAGAAGCGTCAGGCTGCCCTTGATAATGATTGAGGCCGTGACATTCTGCTTAACGACCAGCATGGTCTTTTTGCTTAAATGGATCAGATAATCTATCCTGGACAGGTCATCATGCATTAAGGCTATGTCTGCGGTTTCTATCGCAACGTCGGCCCCGGCAGTGCCCATGGCAATGCCCACGTTGGCTGCGGCAAGGGAAGGGGCGTCGTTTACGCCGTCACCGACCATGGCCACGGACCCGAATCTGGCCGCGAGTTTTTCCACAACCTTCACCTTGTCTTCCGGCAGGAGTCCGGCATAATATTCATCAACCCCTGTTTCTTTTGCAAGCGCAGCGGCAACTTCCTTATTGTCACCGGTGAGCATTTCGGTCCTGATATTTAACTTTTTGAGGTCAGTTATGGTTACCGGGGCGTGCTCCCGCATTCTGTCGCCCAGGGCAATGATGCCAAGTGCCATGTCTTCAGTTGATATAAGGATCGAGGTCTTGCCTTCTGCTTCAAGACGCAGTAATTCATCCGGGGACTTTACTGAGATTTCATCAAGAAGGTTCTTTGCTCCCGCATAATACACGGTCCCATTGATATCAGCCCTCAGGCCCTTTCCTTTAATTGATTTGAAGGTGGAAATTTCTTGCAGGCTTGTGCCCTGCTCCGCGGCCTTTTTAAGGATTGCCTTTGCAATGGGATGTGCTGAGCGGGACTCAAGTGATGCAGCAATTGCCAGGACGCTTTCCGGAGAGTTGCCGTTCAGGCCGATGATATCGGTGACCTCAAGCCTGCCCCTTGTAAGCGTGCCGGTCTTGTCAAAGGCGAAGGCCTTTATTTTACTCAGTTCCTCAATATAAGTTGCCCCCTTGATAAGTACTCCATGCCTTGCGGCGCTTGATAAGGCTGAAACCATGGCAACCGGGGTTGATATGGCGAGGGCGCACGGGCAGGAAATAACGAGCAGCACCAATGAACGGTAAAGCCATTCATCCCAGGGGAGCCCCAGGATAAAGGTCGGTATCAGAAATGCTGCGAAGGCCGTACCTATTACGGCAGGGGTATAGATGCGCGCGAATTTATCTATGAATTTTTCGGTCTTTGATTTCTTCCTCTCAGCCTCCCCGACGAGTTGTACGATCCTTGAGAGTACGGTACCGTCCGCTTTTTTTGTGACCATTACCTCAAGGTAGCCTTCTTCGTTTAACGTTCCCGCATACACCTTATCTCCCTCTGTTTTCTCAGCCGGGACAGATTCCCCAGTTATAGGCGCCTCATTTACAAATGAATGACCGGCTACCACGTTCCCGTCTAAAGGGACTTTTTCCCCGGGCCTGATGACGATTATGTCCCCGATGTGGACCTCATGGGTATGCAGTTCTGTTTCCCCGGCGCCTTTCTTTACCCTGGCTGTTTCCGGCGCCATGCTCAACAATTGATGTATTGATTGCTTTGCTTTATCACCGGCATATTCTTCAAGCCCTTCAGCAACGAAAAAAAGAAAAATCACCGCAGCGCCTTCCTCGCCATGGCCTATGAAAAAGGCCCCCACTGAGGCAAGACTCATTAGACAGTTCATATCCAGTCGCCTTTTCAGCGCCGAACGGCCCGCCTTCAGCAGGATATCCTTGCCTGCGACTGCTACTACCAGGACATAGAGAATTTGGGCCGCAATATCAAGATCCGGGATGGTATTAATAATAAGGCCCGCAGCCATAAGCAGGCCTGCAGCGCCTCCGGTAATCAATTTCCGGCGTTTCCAGAATGGTGGTTTATCAGTGAACATATCAGTAGCGCAGCAGGAGCAGGTTGTCTCATCCCGGCAGGTGTTGTTAAGCATTTGTAATTTTGGGTTTTTCATAAGGGGGGTAGTTTATTCTCTGATATGTTTTAGTCCTTCATTAAATAATCTGCTTATATGTTCATCGTCCAGGGAGTAATACACCATCTTTGCCTCCTTTCTGAATTTCACAATCCGCATATTCCTTAATATTCTCAACTGATGAGATATCGCTGAAACGCTCATGCCCAGGATGCCCGCAATATCGCAAACGCAGAGTTCTTCGCTGGACAGGGCATAGATTATCTTGGTGCGGGTAGGATCGGCCAGAACGCTGAAGGTCTCTGACAGGTTTATTGCTTCATGATCGGTAAGCATTGACTTCATTACAGACCGTACTTTCTTTTTATCAACTGACCTGACTTCACAAACATCATGATGCTTATTCATCAGTGCGTCGCTCCCTCCAATAAACACTTGAACATATGTTCAAATATAATAGATGAGCAGGACCGTTGTCAATTAATTTCTGCTTTCACAGCCGGGGGGTTTTTATATGGTGATATATTATTGTTAAAATACATTCGATTATTATGAAATTTATTTTATTTCTGACATTGATATTTTCCGCTGTGATTTTGCCGGTGGCAATATACGGTCAGGAACGGTCCCTCAACATTATTTATACCGGCAGCGTAAACGGCGAACTCGAACCGTGCGGCTGCTCTCCCAAAACGGATTTCGGGGGTCTGGCGAGGCTGTCGGGCTATCTCGCTGCACACAGAAATGAATTGTCTCCATACATCCTGGTTGATGCAGGGAACTTTACTGACAAGGATACTCCCCAGGGTAAACTGAAGGCAGCGGCTGTCCTGAGGTCCTATAGCATCATGAAATATGATGCCGTTGCAATTATGAATAATGAGAAGGCCTTTCCCCATGAGTTTATTGTTTCTTTGCTGAAAGACCATGCAATTCCAGCGGTCTCCGATGCTCTGACGTTCGATCAGTCCCTTTTAATTGACCGGGAGGGGATCAAGGTCAACATAAGCGTCAATCCTGATGGTAACCGGAAGGACGCGGTTAATGTTCTTCTTACCGACCGGCCTGTTTCCGGGGCAGGTCTCATAAAAGGCTGGGACGTTATAATCGTTTCTTCCGGGGACATACTTGATGAACCTCTGAAGGTGGACGGAACGGTGATAGTCACAGGTTATCCAAGAGGTAAAAAAACAGGCATTCTCACTCTTACAAATGACAGTGAAGGAGGCGTAAAGAAATTAAGTCATAAATGGATATCTCTCGGCGCCGACATTGAGGAAGATGCAAAGGTCCGATCTGTCCTTAACGAATATGATTTAAAGGTCTCAGGACTTTTAAAGGAATCCGCAAAACCCCTGGCAGGAGATACATACCTTGGCGCAGCCATGTGTGCGGAATGTCATCTGCCCTATGAGGAAAGCTGGAAGAAGACGCGTCATGCCGGGGCCTTTGACATCCTTATAAAGGCAGGCAAGTCAAATGATCCTGAATGTATAGCATGTCATTCCGTGGGCTTTGGAGAAAAAGGCGGCTTTTTCACTCTTGAGACAACACCGGAGCTGGCCAATGTCCAGTGCGAAGAATGTCACGGCCTGGACAGGGAACATATTGAAGATTTTTCCAGGCCCATGAGACGCGTGACGGAGAAGATATGCCTTAAATGTCATACAAAGGAGAACAGCCCGGATTTTGATTACCCTGTTTATCTGAAAAAAATTATACATTGACCTGAATAATGCAGTATTGGGTGAAATTAAAGAAGGAGAATTTATGAGCTTGAGAAAAATATTATTATTGGTGTCTCTGATGTTATTTTCAGTTTCCGCTTACGCGGAGCAGGTTTCAGGTATCGAAGGCGTATATGACAGGATGGATAATGTAAAATTCAGCTTTGACGGCAAGCAGGTCGAAGTCATGGAGTTTCTCAGTTTCTATTGCATGCATTGTTATCATTTTGAAAAAGCTGTTCCTGTGATCAAGGGCAACTTCCCTAAAAAGGTCAAGTGGACGACGGTCCCTATTTACTGGGGAAAAGGTTCTCCTAAACCGGGGGAGGCTTATTTCCTGGCAGAAGAGGCCGGCAAGGGCGAGGAAATGAAGAAGGCCCTTTTTCAGGCTGCAATTGTGGATAAAAGGGACATAGGTAATATTGAAGCGCTTGACGATATCGGCATGAAAATCGGGATGGGCTTTGACTACAGCCGCAGACTGAGGACCGGAGAAAAGGCCAAAGAAGTCGGCGAGGCCATCCTGAAGTCAAAGGCATATGGAATAGAAGAAACTCCTTCGCTGATTATCGCCGGCAACCTCAAAACGAGCCCAGGCATGTTCAAAGGAAATACAGACCTGATGAGAGAGAATGTCATTATTATGCTGAAAAGTATTTTCAGATCATCTCCCAAATAGACAGGGCCAGTTTTTTAGAAATAATCAGAAGAATTAGTTAAACTACCTTTCATGAAAGTTCTTGCACTTGAAACCGCGACCCTTGCAGGCAGCATAGCGGTCCTCGACGATGTTGAAGGACTCATCGGCGAAGTAA
The DNA here is from genome assembly GCA_020053105.1 of Thermodesulfovibrionia bacterium. GTDB lineage: Bacteria > Nitrospirota > Thermodesulfovibrionia > UBA6902 > UBA6902 > UBA6902. The sequence goes on along the minus strand of JAGVNU010000070.1, from coordinate 22,050 downwards.
AAGTCAGTGTAAAGATCGCGCATTCAGAAAGACTGATGCCGTCTATAGAATGGCTGCTGAAGGCTTCCGGTATTTCCATAAAAGAGATCGACGCCTTTGCCGTGTCCATCGGCCCCGGTTCTTTCACCGGACTCAGGATCGGTCTCAGCACGGCGAAGGGCTTTGCCTTCGCAACCGGCAGGCCGCTTGTACCGGTAAGGACACTTGACGCCTTCGCTCGCACAATGCCGTTTTGCCGCCATATTATCTGCCCGATGCTGGACGCGAGAAAAAACGAGGTGTACGCAGCTCTTTACCGGTGGGACGATGATATTTGCACAAAGCTGATGCCTGAGGCCTCAATAAAACCTGATGAACTCCTGAAGGACATAACCGGCCCCGTTGTTTTTATGGGGGAGGGGGCAAAGATATATAAAAATGTGATCTCGGACTTATTGAATACAAAGGCCATGTTTGCGCCGCTACAAATGTCCCCATCAGCATCAACTGTTGCTGAAATAGCAATTGAAATGATGAAGCAGGGTATAACTGCAGATCCCGTCAGTCTGACGCCCTATTACATAAGAAAATCAGAGGCAGAGGTCAATTGGCGGGGATAATAATCAGAAAGATGCTGTCTGGCGACATCCGGCAGGTCCATGAAATCAGCAGGCAGTGTTTTACCACGCCCTGGCAGTTAAGTTCATTTGAATATGAGCTTGAGAACAGGGACGCGATCTTAAAAGTTGCGGGCCTGAATGTTGAGATAGTCGGTTATATTTGTGTCAGGACCTTGCTGGATGTTACACACGTAATGGACCTTGCCGTCACTCCCAGACTCAAACGGATGGGCATCGGCAGTCTGCTATTGAGAAATGCCCTGCAGGAGTTGCGACGGACAAGGCCTGACATAAGCCTGGTGACCCTTGAGGTCCGGGAATCCAATATAGCGGCTTTGAAATTATACGAAAAGTACGGGTTCAGGGAGATTGGAAGCAGGAGGGGATACTATAAAAAACCATCCGAGGACGCACTTATAATGGAACTGGACATGAACGCAGATAACTCTTATTTTATTTTCCACTAGGAAATTCTGCGGCCCTTTTCAACTCATCATGACGCATTCAAGGCATAATAATATCTCTATAATAATAATCAATTGGACAATTGAAACGTTTAATGTTAAAAAAATACACTCGAGAATTATCACTGGCCCTGTTCGGAATTGAGGTTTATTTTATAATCCATATAAATAATTCAGGATGCTGGGCCGTTTTTCCCGGGGGACGGAAATCAGGACATCAGGAAGATACGAATGGGTTAATTGACTGCTTGCGCAGGGCACTGTTTAAGATGACTGCCTCGGAAAACCTGCCCTTCTTTCCTGATTATTAAAGCAGGGATGTTCATTAATATGACAGAAATTGAAACCGGAATTGTCAAGTGGTTCGACCCTGAAAAGGGTTACGGTTATATAAAGCGCGATGAAGGCGGGGAGATTTACGTACATTACAGCGCCTTGATTTGCGAAGAGAGTGAATGTCATCTGGACGAAGGTAATAAAGTAAAATTTACAGTGCGTCAGGGGCCCAAAGGCCCGCAGGCACAGGATGTAATTGTTTTGAATTAGACGAAAAATTTGCACTGTCTTGGTTTGTCTGAAATCTTCTACGGACGGCCTCAGTGTTTATCAGCCAGCAATCTTTGGAAAAAAGCGTTCTTCCCGCAGGCCGTTATCCAGTCACAACTTTTACAGCAGGACCCATGCCACTGAATGAATATTCCGGGGACTGCATTTCTGATATCATTCCAGGCTGCCCTGCCCCCTGCGGACAGGTTAAGCAGTTCCAGCGCTTTACTGTCTATGGCCCTTATTTCTTCTTCTGCGTTCTTATCGTAATGACAGGCATTGTCTTTCAGATAAGGGCACTTCATGCATATTTCATCAGCTCCGGAACATATCTCTACCGGTGAATATTCGGTCTTCTTAAGGGTGGCTTCAAGATTTCTGACAAATTCCTGACTATAGCCTTCTCCATTAAAGAAGTGGAGGCAGATAAGATGGTGTCCTCTGAGTGCCGGCATGCAGTTAATATACGATATAAGGCTGATTCATTTTTTGTATCACATCTTGGCAATCAGCACCGATGACTTTGAATGGTTAAGTACATATCTGGCAACGCTTCCGAGTATTCCCTTGAGCCCTCTCATCCCGCTTGTCCCCACCGCGATTATATCTGCATTTGAGGCTTCCGCTTCATCCAGGATTACCGTGGAGGTGTCACCGAATTTGATAACCTTTTCTATTTTTGAAAATTTGCCGGTCAGGCACTTAAAAGCCTTATCGACTATCTTTTCTGATTCTTTTAATTCCTTTTCCCTTGTATCGGCAACAATGTTTTTGATTCTATCGTTTATCTCCACTGCAAACCTCTCAGGGATGTCTTTAAAGACGGTCGGTATGACATTAATAATGGTCACTTCAGTCTTATCAGGGAACGGGATGGAAGATAAAATTTGCCCTACAGCTTCAGAGTAAGCAGAGCCGTCAGTTGCAAACAGGATTTTCATACCGCCGGACTTATTAACTTCCGGCAGTCTGACGACCAGGACCGGCTTTCGCGATTTAATGGACACCAGTTTTGTGACACTCCCGACGATGAGCGACCCGATGCCCCTTAACCCGCTGGCCCCCATAACGATCAGATCAGATTTATATTCATCTGCCGTGTCTACTATAGCTTTATCCGGATAATCTTCTTTAAATGCGGTGCTGATTTTTGCCTTTACCGGTTTCAGTACATCTACAGTTGAACTGAAAATCCTGGGGATGACTTCCTGCTGTATTTCCTTGAAATCCGCATAAAGCACTTCCCATTCAGATAAAATCGGCACCCAGCTTATGGCGTGTAAAATCTTGATTTCATCATCAGGAGATAAATTAAGCCTTACCAGAAAATGTGCTGCTTCTTCGGAATATTTTGAGCCGTCTGTTGCCAAGAGTATTTTCATCATTATCCCCCTTTAAGCAATAAATTTAAAATATGCCGGTCTTGTCTAAATTGTATCATGGTTTTTCCGTCTATTAAGGACATAGAGGCAATAAAAATAAATATTGTTTAACAATCTACTTCCCTGAAGGCCTTAATACTTCCGTCCCATTTAAAGCACTTCATATCGCGGATTGTCCTGTTCACTACAGACACTACCACATGTACTGCCTCCGGGAATTCCGGCTCTCCAAAGACGGTTTGAGCGGCATGGTCTTCTTCTGAAAAATAGGCCCCGTGCTCAGGATGGGAATGATAGACGGCAAGGACATTCCCGCCTTTTTCCTTTGCAGCTGACACTATCCCGTCAAACTCGCTTCGGTCTATCAAATAGGCGATACGGGCGTCCCGGGGATATCTGGACGGGTCTTCCTTGTGGAGGCTGTTTTGAACGTTCCTGCACAAATGGACCGTCTGCCTGTCCCTGCTGCCTGTTATTATGCCGCAGCACTCAAACGGATATTCATCCAGTGCGTGTTTATATATCTGTTCTATTATGTGACTGTCCAGTTTCATACATGTAAAACAGCGCTCAGAGATTTATATGAATTTACTATTGTACATCATTTTAAATGTCATCAAGGCGCAACTCCGGAACGAATATAACGTCTATGCTGTCCGGGCCTTTATAATCAGATACCCCGAAAAAAGGATCAGCGCCCCACCGAACAATGCCGTTATGCCGGGAACTTCATGTAACACGATAAATGCCAGAATGATTGCGGCAACCGGCTCGAAGTATCCCAGTACTGCAGCCTCGTTTGCCTTTACGCTCCTGAAGCCCTGCACATACAGAAGGGGGGCGATAGTGGAGTGTACGATACCCATCGTAATAAGGTATAACAGTGTCTCCATGGAAACAGGGATGCTGAAGACAAAGGGCAGCAGCACAAGGGCCACAATACCGTTTTGTATGAATGTGATGAAAAGGGAAGAGTAAAGGGCCGCGATCCTTCTGATAATGATAATCAGAAACGCGTATGCAAGCCCTGACAGCGCCCCGGCGATAATCCCGAGATGTTCATTGCCTGCGTGGACCGTTTCCAGTCCGGAGGCCTTACCCCCGAGTACCAGCCACAGGCCTGCTGACGACAGTGTTATTGCGGTCCAGGTTGTCTTGCTGATTTTCTCTTTCAGCAGGAGAGGCGCCAGGAGCGCTACAAACACGGGGGCGGTATAATGCGTGAGTACGGCATTCCCTATAGTCGTATTCCTGAAGGCAAAATAAAACAGCATTGAATTAGCTATAAAGCACACCGGCAGGAGAGCAAGCAAGAGGGCGCCACTGCGTCCCCCAATGGAATACTTTTCTTTTCTCATCAGTCCGGAAGATGTCAGCAATATGAATTGAAAAGCCCCGGCAATGGCAGACGTATAAAAAATTATGCAATAGTTCGGCAGGTCTATTTTACGTATTAGAATACCCAGTGAGCTCCAGATGAGAATTGCGGTGATGATTTTTATTTGGCCCATGTAAAAAGCCGATAGTCATTGTTAATGTGTTTTATTGATTATTTGATCAGGTAATCCTGATTATCTTTCGTAGAAAGCATAGATAAGACGGTCAGCCTTTGAATAATAGACTGACGTAGTTATTTAAAATGCTCACAATATCAATCCTTCTCTTGTCTATTTGTAATCACAGCGATATGACATCATATCTTTTTTTGCAACATGCTACATTTAGCAGAGTCAAAAATAAACTTAATAATTGGAATATTCTTATGTTTTTTCTCATACCAATAAGCTAAATTAGCATTCTTTCTCACAATGTCAATAAATCCGTCCTTTAAATGAGCAGTAATTTTCAATGAATCAATTAATAATAAAAGCTGATAAATATATCCTAAACAAATAAGGTTAATTTTATTCATGTCAGTTAAAAAATTATTTTTATTACAGAATGGGAGACTATTGAAGACTAATGCGTTACCGGTTAATCGTTTTACATCATTAATGGTTTTTTCAATAAAGTAGTTAAGGTTAGTCCCGGCAATCCCTGACTGTTTACATTTTAGAATAAAACCAAGGTATACGTTGAAAAATGTTTCCAGTTCTGAATGTGGTAAAAATACTTGGTTGCTAAGTTTCTCGAATATTAATTCAAAGTCTTTTTCTTTATAGTTGTTAAATAAATAATCTAAAGTTTCACGATTAAATGAAATGAACTGACAGTCTTTTTTTATTAAATTTATTATTGCACTGCTTATCTCTGCTTCGCTGATTATTTTTGTATTTTTTGCATATTCCAGTAACGACCTTATGCCGCTTGATTTGATACCGAAATTATTTATAAAACCTCTAAGCCTTGATTCACCTATTATTAAAGGAAGTCCAGTCTTTTGGGCAATATTGAAAAACTCAATATAAAAAGCTGGAATTATATGAGTTAAATTCTTACCTTCAATCTCTGATGATGGCAAGGTAAGCCGTTTTAAGAATTTAACTTTCTTGGTTGCAGATAAGTAGTTAATTGTTTCTCTTAATCCTGCATGTTCTTCTATCAACAACTCGTTCAACATGTTCAAATACATTGGCCTATATATAAGTATTTCATCAAATAGTTTATCGAGTATCCAATAGTATTCTTTGCCTATCTCCATCAGAACAAGTAAAGCCGTATAGTCAAGAAGAACTGATTTCTTATTAGTCAGGGATGATATCTCTTGAGAAAGCTCGTTAGGATTACCTGATTCTATAATTAATGGCAGCCCATATTCTCTATTAAATCGCCACAGGTGAATAATTTCTTTTTTCCCTGTTAGCAGTGGCAAAAATACAAGTGGTATTGATTTATCAGTGTATAAGTTCCGGATTTCTTGGGATCGTCTTATTGATTCACTGAATATACTTTTCAGTTCTTCTTCATATTTTTTTATGTCCTTTTTCCATAACCATTCGGTATCACCGTGTTTATTATTAAACTCGACAGCATATTTGGCTAACAGATCGGACTTGTTTTCTCTTAAATAAAAAACAGGAGCAAACCTATGAATACTATCATCTCTGTTATCAAATTTATATTCTACAGACTTTTGGAATATCCGCTTTGCCTCGATTCTATCGCCTATAATTACAAGTGCTACTACGTAATTAATCACACTCTGTGAATTACTGTAAAATGCTGGTAATTTCTCGGCTTGCTCAAAATAGCTTATAGATGTTTTTACATCGCCTAACATCAGTGAAACGGAACCGAGATCGATCAGGACATCAACATTTTTGTCCTTACTACGTTTTCCTAATACAGTTTTTAGTTCATCTTGAGCATCTTCAAGATCATCGTCCTGCAAGAATATAGATGCAGACGCTTCATTTAAGTAAACATCCTTAACATTTTGCTGTTGTCCAAAAATTATAAATTCCCGGCATTCCTTAAGCTTCGATAGTTTAAATGAAGAAATCACTGCCATATAAAGAAGTCTCTGGAAAATCTCTAAATTGGTCTTAATCTTGTTTAGAGGGATAGAAGAACAAATGTTGTAACAAAGTTCATATTCATTTCTTTGGAAATAATAATAAGCAATATATATTTTCGCTGGAACGATTATGTCATTTTGACTCAATGCATTCTGATAATGAATATCGGCTTTTTCATGATCTGAAAATGCGTCGTAATGATCTCCTGTTGCGGCCTCTTTTTGCCAGATGGGAAGGCGGGAAGCATCCAAGTCACGTAATACTTTTAATGCGCCGTCCTTATCTTTTAAATACAGTAATATTTCAAGCTTTAGACAATTTATTTGTGCAATGTCCTCAGTACTGATAGTCGATTTTCCTAAGAAAGTATTTAATAAATCTAAAGCTTCTTTCTCTTTGCCATCTTTATTTGAATGTAAAAGAGATATAACTTCATTAATAATGTCTTGGCATGTAAAATCTTTTACTTTTGAAAGTAACTCAACTGCTTCTGTAAAAGAGCCCTTATAATAAGCCGCCGCAGCTTTGCTCTTAATCAACTCCTCATGCTCGCTCTGGGCTATGTTCGAGATTTCAGCAATATCATATGCGTTATCATATTGCCCTAAGAGCATATAGCATACAGAGAGATTGGCACGGGTTGAGATGTGGTGTTTTATGTTCTGATAGCGTGCGGCAACTTCTAATGATCTATTGAAATAGCTAATTGCAGATTTTATTAAGTGTTCTTCTTTATCATCTAACTTTTCGTAGAAGTGAACAGTGGTAGTATCCACCCCGATTACCTTTTTAAGATAAGCAAATCCTATTAGTGAGAGAGTTGCATCATCAAAGGCATCCTGAGATAACGATTCTTGAAAAAAAGTGATTGCATTATCAAATAAATTATCTCTTAAATAGCATTGTCCGATAGTCCGATAAATGACTGCGAGATGTTCTTCTTTGAAACCTTTTTTTAGATTGTCTTGATCATCTAAAAAATATTTATTAAGTAAAGTTTTTCCTTCTATGCCAGATTCTAATTCAAGGCCTGTCAATAGTATCAGTGCCAGATGGTAAAACTTATCTGCAGACAAAGATGCTTCCGAATATCCCCTGCTTTTATTGTTATCGCCTGACTCATAATGAAATAGCCCTCTTATTGCTAATACCCTTTTATCAGTTGTGGAGATTCCCTCTGCCTTATTAAGCCATTCGTTAGCAGCTTCAAAATCGTCGATGTTTATGGAACACAATGCGCAATCTGCATAAATCCCTAAGATTGATTCTGTATCAATTTTATCGTCTGCTTCGGCAAGTAGCGATTCATAAAGCTTGATCGCTTTCCTGAAGTCTCTATCTTTTTGTATTTGTTTTATCTCATCAGTCCGAGTTTTAAAGAAACTGTTGAGCTTATCTAAGGTTTTTTCTAATTCATTTTGTAAAAGTCTCCCAACTCGTGAATCAATTTGCGGATTATCTATATGGGCTGTGTCAGGAAATATTTGTCTAGTATCAATTGGTTGAAATGTAATATCACGACGTGTATTATTATGTTCATTTAAGTCTGCTTTTACTTGATCAACTTTTTGGTAAATCTTTTCCAGTAATTCTTTTTGATCTTTATGTTCTTGTTGTGAAATTTCTATTGATTCGTCAATTCGTTTTATGATTAAAAAAGGTGCTAAGATGGGATTATGTAGAATTCCTTTATAAATCTCCGTTACAAAGTGAGCAATATGCGGTTCTATTGTTAGCGTTTTATCTTCTGAAAAATTACAGTACTTTTTGACTTCTGTAACGATAAATTTGATAGTTTCATTTTCAGGGGACGGGCTTGATATTATATTAGCAAGCTTTTTATTGAAAACATCGCCATTTACTAATATCTTAAGTTGATCAACTTCTTTTGATTCAACCTTAATTTCTTTCAGTGATTTAACTGTAATCGCTTGAAGAATATTGCCCTCTTTTAAATGCTTCTTAAGTTCATCAAACTCTTTCCTTTTTTCATCATCATATCTATCTGCAAGCGTAGCGATCCCATTTGTTAATAGCGAAAGCAAAATATTAAGTATTATTTCTTCTATCCCCATAATTGATTCTATCCGCTTCGACAATCCAACCGCTTAATTCTAATCAAATGAAGAATAAACGGCAAGGGGAAAGAGTGCCTATGTGTGGACGTGCCGAAGATCCAATGTATGGAAGCGTGGAAAATCGGAAGGAATGGTGTAGAAAAACGGACTTTTGAGACACATAAAACGACTTATCTGACGTAGTTGATTACCTGTCTCACACACTGTTCCGGTAAAGGCAGGTTATACAAACGCAAAGACGTCCATACTGATGGTCTTTTCGGGTTTTGCTTCCCCGTGTACCATACGACGAATCTTTTCGGTCGTATCCCGGCTGAAAACAGGCTCGCTGCATCTTGAGCAGATTGTTGCAGGGATATGTTCAACGAGGACAGGTTTGCCGTCAATCTGGAAGACCTCGTTTACAGACCCTTCTTTTGCTTCTGTAGAGCCGCATACATGACAGTGAAACATTATATTATCTCCTTTTTTCGTAATTGATCCATTTCGTCTCGTCCGGTTCATAAATAGTAATTATCTTCAGATATTCAGAATCTTCAACTGATATCTGAAGGTGCAACGGACGTCTGTTTTGAGTAAATCCCAATAGTAAGCAGCTCGGCGAATATTTGTCATCAGGATACTCTTCAATAATTTTAACATGATTCCCGATTTCACGTATTTCCAGTTCGCTGATATTCCGCTCGATTGAGCGTTTGAAAGCATGGCGGGAAAATTCAAACTGTCCGGATATTAATTGCCGGCAGATTTGCTCAATTGTTTTCATTTTGGATTATGAATTATAAATTTTTCTTTAAGCGCCGTTTCAACCGCTTCCGGCACAAGCCCCTTTACAGAGCCCCCGAATGAAGCGACCTCTTTTACGAGGGTCGACGAAAGGAATGTATACTCTTCACTTGGCATCAAAAAGACAGCTTCAATATTCAAGTTAATACGCCTGTTCATAAGGGCCATCTGGAGTTCATATTCAAAATCCGAAATGGCCCTTAGCCCCCTGATGATTGCCACACTCTTCATGCCCGCCGCGTAATCAACCAGCAGACTGTTGAAGGCGTCCGCCCTGGCCCCTTTTATATATCTTATAGACTTCCTGATCAGCGCTATCCTTTCCTCAACTGTAAATAAAGGCTGCTTCTTCTGACTCGGCGCAACGGCGATTATAACTTCATCAAATATCTTAAGTGTCCTGGTGACCAGATCTATGTGACCGTTGGTAACAGGATCAAAGGTGCCGGGATATATTGCAATTGTATTTTGTGAGCGTTTCATTTGGCTGATTATCCCCTTTCTTTTTTAGCAAGGACCCGGATGTCAATTGTCCAAGTCATTATATCACTGGTTTATTAAAATCATTCAGCCTCAAAAAGACTGAGTACCGAATCACCGTAAGTATAGGTTTTTACCTTATACAGCCTGTCGAATCTGTCAGGTAATATTTTTTTCGTAAAATGCTCTGCAATAACGATCCCGTTCTGCTTTATTATGGAGGACCTGCCGATTGCAGCGAGCGCATTTATTATTTCATCTGTGTGATACGGCGGGTCCAGAAATATTATATCAAAGGTCAAATCCTGCAGATCCGCCCGGTTAATAAATGCTATGGCTTTCTGGTTTGTAATATCGGCCCTCTCACTGATATGGTGTTTTTCCAGAAGCTCATGTATTTTTCTTATATGCCCTTTATTATCCTCAACGAAGACAACCTCAGCAGCCCCTTCATTCAACGCGTTAATTCCCACTGCGCCTGTTCCCGCGTATAAGTCGAGAAACCGGGCATTCTCCATCCTGACCCGCAATATGTCAAACAGGGCCTCCCTGACTTTCGCTGTTGTGGGCCTTAAGCCTTTAAGTTTCCTTAATGTTTTCATGTGAGGACCAAGCACATATACTATAAATAAAGCGGGATGCTAAGTGCTATACTTTTATTATAAAACCGGAATGACAGTGTGACACCGCTTGTTCACTGTATAGTTGCCGTCAGGCTTTTACCTTTATATTCAGTGAATACACAAACGCGAGGATTTCAGCGACGGCCTTGTACAGTTCAGGCGGTATTTCCTGATACAGGTCAAGCATGGAGAGGAACTCCACGAGTTCTTTGTCTTCCTGTACCGGGATACCGTGTGCCTTTGCAATCTCAATGATCTTCTCTGCGACCTTTCCTTTGCCCTTGGCCACAAGTTTCGGGGCAGAGTCTTTGCCATGCCTGTATTTCAATGCCGCGGCTTTTCCGGATTTGTCCTTCATGGCTATATTTTTACGTCTACTCCCTGATCATTAATTTTCCCAAATGGGATGGTTTTTTTATGATTGAAATTTATTGCCTTCAGGGTCATTCCCTGAGAGGCAAACCTACCCTCAAGGACATGCTTCTGTGATTTAATAAGTTCGTTGACTTCATTTCGTTCGGAATAGAAAGTGACAAAAAAAGACTTGTCCAGTATGGTCACGGAAATGGACAGTTTCCCGATGGATTCGAGGTCCAGGTTGACATCACAGGTATAAGATTCTTTACCCTTCTCCCTGTTTTTCTTAAACAGAAACTCGCCGTCTTTCAGATCATCCCACAGGACCGGAAGGAAGGTATAAAACATATCGTTGAACTTTGACGTCAGCTGAAAGAGCTCAATGTTTTTTATAAACTTCTCAACCATGCGTGACACTTCTGCTGCGTCATGGCCCGGCTGCTTCAGCGCTTCTAAAATATTCCTGTCCTTTAAAAGTCCTTTCAGCCTCAGGAGAAGGGCCTTGAGATCACCCTCTGCCTGGAGCGACATAAGGTTCTGTAAAATTGATGCCGGGTCACCCGATACAGCAATCTTCAGACGCGTCTCAAAGGCAACACCTGAAGTCTCAACAAACGCCTTCAGGACTTTGCCGTCAAGCTGCTTGATATCCAGCAGCAGCTGTTCCAGGCTTTTGAACTCCGGGATTGCGGTCTTTATGCTTTCCGGGAGGGATTTAAGCATATTGAAAAGCTCCTGGAATTCAGAGTTGCCTGCGCGGGCAGTGGATATCTGCGCAAGCATATCGAGTATTTTGACAGGGACATTCTGCTTCACGGCTTCCGATGCGCTGTCGGAACTGCCCATGAAGCGCATGGTGATATTGTTCTTGCCGCCGAGTATTTCAAGGAATATATTCTGCCCTCTGGTCAGAGGGACTTCTGAATAGGCACTGATGACTGTCCCCTGTAAATTCCCCTTGTCGCCGCCCGCTGCCGACAGGCGCAGGACCGCGTCCCCTTTATCATTAATATCTATTACCTGGGCCTTGATTATTGAGCCGACCTTGAAAGCGACTTCCTTGCCGGATGGCTGCGTAATGGTCAGGAGGTTTCGTATGCTTCCTATGGAGGGGTTTTCTATCATATGATTTCGGTCCGGGAGTTACGCACGTTTCAGCCCCGGGCCCTCTATATCAATACGGGAGCATCAAGATCATCCTTTAGCTGCAGGAGGCTTCTTATCGGCCTTGTGGCAGTTAAAGCATTGGTCCTTGGGCGGGTGCGTCTTCTTTTTCGGACTTCCCTTGTCGTCTGCGTGGCATTCAAGGCAGCCTATTATTTCTGTAATTCCCGCATGGTTGTCGTCAGAGGGGATCGGCACCACTGTCTTTAATGACAGGATGTAGAGGGTGAGCGGGACAATTAATATCAGGGTCAAATAGAATATATGTTTTTTCATGGCGTAATAATCCTTTTAAAATGTAACAAATAAATTTGTTATTTAACAAGGTGCTCTTTATATTTAACTGACTCAGTCTTACAGCTTTTTGTTATAATGGTTAATCAAATTGGAGCTTCATATGGATTCAAAGGCAAGACTGGACAGAGGACAAATAGAGATCCTGGATGACGCGATGGCGCGTGTTCTAAGCAGAAAGACACCTGCCGAACGGATAAGTATAGGGTTTAATATGTGGATCTCAGCGCGGAACATGCTGATGACCCACCTGAGAAAGTCACATCCGGAATGGGATGATAAATTGCTTGAAAAAGAAGTTGCAAGAAGGCTTTCTCATGGGACCGTTTGATCTTCTTCAAAAAGTTGTAGAGATATTTGAAAGTTTAAATATCCCGTACCTCGTAACCGGCTCTGTTGCCTCCATGGCATACGGAGAGCCCCGCATGACTAATGATATTGATATCGTTGCTGCTATAGAAGAACATCATATAACCGGTCTTCTCAAGGCCTTCCCTGATGATGAATATTACATAAGTGAGGATATGATGAGGGAGGCAATACGCCATCACTGGCAGTTTAATATTATCCATCCATCTTCCGGACTTAAGGTTGACGTCATAGTAAAGCAGGACACCCCGTTTGACAACAGCCGTTTCAGCCGGATACAGAAGATATATCCCGCGGAATCATATCAGGCAAATTTTGCGTCTGCTGAAGACGTGATAATCAAAAAGATGGAATACTACAGGGAGGGCGGGTCTGAGAAACACCTGCGGGACATTACCGGGATACTGAAAATCAGCGGGGATGCGGTAGACAGGGAATACATCTCGGAATGGGCGAAACGCCTGGGCCTGACTGAAATATGGGAAGCTGTGCTAAGGCGTATTGAGGAAAAATGAAGTAGTATTGTTAAGAAATGAATGCGTTCAAAAGGGATCGAACGCGACGCCTTTAATTACTTCCCACAGCACTTCTTGTATTTCTTCCCGCTGCCGCATGTGCAGGGAGCGTTGCGACCGGGGGGGTGGTTTCATGATGAACAGTTTCTTCTTTGATAAAATCATCCAAAGCGATAAACGGTTTTAAGTCTTCGGGAAGGTTATCGAAGGCGTACTTAGTAAGATCTTTGAATAGATTTAATCCGATAGATTTTCGAAACTTGAGTATATATTCTATCGTCTCCGGTTCTTTTATACCGACCTGATTTTGAAGCGCAAGAGATAAAAAGAGATTTTTTAGCGATGTGTTATAATCCCTTATTCTCTCAAAATATGTGCCAAGATTATGATACCCCGCAGCAATACATCTCTTGTCTCCTATCTCTGCAGAAACACTAAAGCTCTTTCTGAAATTGCTTAAAGCACCTTCCAAGTCACCTTTTGCTATCAGCACAACTCCGAGATTATTAAGTGATATAGCAATTCTTTCTTTGTCCCCAATTTCTCGACAAATACTTAAGCTCTTCTTATGATTATTTAAAGCATCTTCCTATCTGCTTATCGAGTTTTGTCTTAATTAGCTCACATATCAGTTTGCTATATTCATCTGCATTTTCAGGAACTTCAGAGTGACATTAACAGCAGCCTTTTCTACATCGACGTAATCTACGTAATGATGTTTGAACCAGTGGACCTGTGAGTATGAAGAGAGATCAAACTTCGCAGTATCTGAGAAATCGATGCGCTTGCACTGAAGGTCAAGTTCATCAGCTATCATCAAGAGAGCAGTCAGCAATTCTCCTCTAACTTTTCTGCCACAGTCATGATTTGTAAACCATGGCAACAGTTTATCATCCCATTCTTCTGAACAGAACTTTTTTATATCTTGCAGGCAAGAGAACAGGACTGGATTTTGCGATTTTAGTATGTTCTCTAAATCCATAAAACTTAGTCTCCCCTAAAGGTTTGTTTATTCTATCAGAATATTTCTTTGTAAAGATAGTAAATTTTCTATTTTCAAGGTCGCAAGTTCGGACTTGTTGAAGGTCTGGCAAGATGGAGCGGTACTAAGGAGAAATATTTAGAGAATAGTCAGAAAAAGTCTTGGCAAAAAAAATACAAAGATATAAAATACGTCATTAATTTTTAGATCCGGGGGGACATGGAATGACTGACTCAAAAAATTTCCCGCAGCTCATTCCGCCGCACGGCGGGTATCGCGAGTTGCAGTCTTACAGGATGTCAGAGATTGTTTATGATGCTACGATAGTATTCTGTGACAGGTTTATAGACCGCCGCTCACGTACTCATGATCAGATGGCGCAGGCGGCGCGAAGCGGCAAGCAGAACATCGCTGAGGGCAGTATGGCGTCGGGCACTTCTAAAAAGACCGAACTGAAGCTCATTGGAGTGGCACGGGCGAGCCTCGAAGAACTGCTTCTTGATGATCAAGATTATCTGCGACAGAAAGGGCTGGCTCTCTGGACAAAGGACCACCCTCAGGCGCGTGCTGTGCGCAAGCTGGTATACAGCAAAAATAGGTCCTATAGGACTTATAAGACCTATATCGAGCAAAGCTCGCCAGAAACTGCTGTAAACACCATGATCTGCCTGATCCACCAGACAAACTACCTGCTTGATCAGCAATTGAGAACACTGGAAAAAGATTTCTTGAAAGAGGGTGGGTTCACGGAAAGGCTATATCGGACCCGCGCAGAGATGCGCAATTGGAGAAAGAAGTCTTGAGAGTGCCCGCATTTTACATTTCCAATATCCTTGTGATATGTTTATAAACTCGGAGGAATGAAAAAATGAAAGTCAGGAAAGTTGTCCTTGCATATTCAGGCGGACTTGATACATCCGTCATTATTAAATGGTTAAAAGAAACGTATAAGTGTGAAGTTATCGCCTTCTGTGCGGACCTCGGACAAGAGGAAGATATCAGTGCAGTAAAGACCAAGGCGCTGAAGACCGGCGCCTCTAAGGCGCACGTTGTTGATCTCAGGGAGGAGTTTGTAAGTGACTATGTGTTCCCCATGCTTAGGGCCAACGCGGTGTATGAAGGCACATACCTGCTGGGCACTTCAATAGCCAGGCCGCTCATCGCCAAAAAGCAGATTGAGATTGCGAACAAGGAAAATGCGGACGCGGTCTCGCACGGCGCAACCGGTAAGGGCAATGACCAGGTACGGTTTGAGCTGACATATTTTGCACTGAAACCAGGGGTCAAAGTAATTGCCCCATGGCGAGAATGGGAATTTGATTCAAGGGAGTCATTAATAAAGTATGCGAAGAAGCACGGCATCCCTGTACCCGTAACAAAGAAAAAACCATACAGCACTGACAGAAACCTTTTCCATATAAGCTATGAAGGCGGCATTCTGGAAGACCCGTGGGCTGAGCCGCCGCTGGACATGTTTACCCTGACCGCATCTCCGGAGAAGGCGCCTTCAAAGGCGCAGTATATCGAAATAGGATACGCAGACGGCAATCCTGTTACTGTTGACGGAAAAAAATTGTCTCCTGCCAATCTGCTTAAAAAGCTTAACGAGATTGCCGGAAAGCATGGCATCGGCAGGGTAGACCTTGTGGAGAACCGTTTTGTCGGCATGAAATCCAGGGGCGTATATGAGACCCCGGGCGGGACTGTACTTCACATTGCCCACAGGGCTGTTGAATCAATCACCCTTGACAGGGAATTGCTGCACCTGAGGGACTCACTTATACCGAAATATGCTGAACTTGTATATTACGGGTTCTGGTTTTCTCCTGAGAGGCAGGCCCTGCAGAAGTTGATCGATGAAGCGCAGAAAGGTGTAACAGGAACGGTCAGATTAAAACTGTATAAAGGCAACTGCATTATTGCAGGCAGGAAATCCCCTGTGTCTTTGTACAACCCGGAGCTTGCGACTTTTGAAGCAGAGGCTGTCTATAATCAGAAAGATGCCGAAGGGTTTATCAAATTGAACGCCTTACGGTTAAAGATAAGATCAAAGTTGAAAGCCGGGAGTTAAAAAAACGACCCCCCTGTGTCCCCCTTGCTAATGGGGGAACTAAAGAAGAGTGAATTACAAAATGTCTGATCTCGTATATTGGCTGGCCTTGAATTCATTGCCTGACATCGGCCCGGTAAATGCCCGGAGGCTCATATCGGCTTTCGGCAGTCCTGAAAAGATATTTCAGATGCCTGCGGATGAACTGCAGAAGGTTGAGGGTATCGGCGAAAACAGGGGCCGGGGCATTACCGCTTTTAATCAGTGGGACCTGGTCCGGAAAGAGATGGACCTCGCGGATAAAAAAGGCGTAAGGCTTGTCACACTCCGTGATGCGGATTATCCTGAAGGGCTGAGAAATATTCATGATGCACCGGTTGTCCTTTATATAAGAGGCGACCTGAGGGAAGCCGACAAATATGCCGTAGCAATGGTCGGCTCGCGCGTTTCAACTAACTACGGGATTCAGATAGCTGAAAGAATGGGACATAAGTTCGCCTCATCCGGGCTGACCGTTGTCAGCGGAATGGCAAGAGGAATAGACACGGCGGCCCATAAAGGGGCCTTAAAGGCCGGCGGCAGGACGCTCGCCGTACTTGGGTCAGGGATTGATGTCCCTTACCCTTCATCAAACAGGGCGCTTATGAGGGACATTGAATATTCAGGGGCGGTCATAAGTGAATTTCCGCTCGGGACCCCTCCCAACAAGGAGAACTTTCCCAGGAGAAACAGGATCATCAGCGCCTTGTCCTTCGGGGTAGTGGTTGTCGAGGCCGCGCATGGCAGCGGCTCTCTCATTACTGCATCGTATGCACTCGACCATGGAAGAGAAGTCTTTGCAGTGCCCGGCAATATCACCTCAAGGAATTCGAGGGGGACCAATGATCTCATTAAGAAAGGGGCCAAACTCGTTGAAAGCGCCGAAGAGGTCATAAACGAGCTGAGGCCGCAATTAAAGGGCGCACTCAGGGAAGACTTGGCGGAATTTGAAAAAAAATTGCCTGAGATGACGGATGATGAAAAGGTCCTGTATCAATATCTGGGCAGTGAACCCAAACACATAGATACGATCACAAGGGAAAAAAGCATTACAACCGGAAAGGCCCTGTCAATATTGTTGACCCTTGAACTCAAAGGTGTTATAAGACAGACAGAGGGGAAACGTTTTTCTCTTAATTGAGTTGATAAAGGTTATTTGTCAATTACCGATAAATGAATCGGCGCCGTAAGGGCGGGGTAATCCCGCCCTTATAAAATGATGATAATGGATTTATAAGGAGTAACTATTAAATGAAGTCACTTTTAATTGTCGAGTCACCCACCAAGGTCAAGACCCTCAGCAAGTTTCTCGGAAAGGGCTTTGCGATAAAGGCCTCTGTCGGTCATATAAAAGACCTTCCCAAAAAAGAACTCGGGGTGGACATTGAAAATAATCTGACGCCTACATATGTGGTAATCGAGGGGAAGGAAAAGGTGCTGAAGGATTTGAAAAAGGCCGCGAAAGAAGCTGACAGGGTCTATTTAGCGCCTGACCCTGACAGGGAGGGAGAGGCGATAGCATGGCATATCGCAGGGGAGCTGAGCGGGACCCCGGACAAGATCTTCAGGGTGGAGTTCAATGAAATAACTGAAAAGGCAGTGACAGAAGCTATAAAAAATCCAAGAAAGATAGATATGGACCTTGTGGATGCCCAGCAGGCCAGAAGGATACTGGACAGGCTTGTCGGCTATAAGCTGTCGCCTTTTTTGTGGCGTAAGGTACGGAGAGGATTAAGCGCCGGCAGGGTGCAGTCCGTTGCCCTCAGGCTCGTTGTGGACAGGGAAAAGGAAATAGGGGCCTTTAAGGCTACCGAGTACTGGAGCATTACAGCCTCACTGGAAGGGAAAGAACCGCCTCCCTTTGAAGCAAAGCTCTTCAGGATAAATGATGAAAAAGCGGAAATAAATAACAAGGACCAGACCGATAATATTTTAAAGGACCTGGAAGGCAGGGGCTTTTCGGTCAAGCAGATAGAAAAAAAGAAGAGGAAGCGGTCCCCTGCGCCGCCATTTATTACCAGCACCCTGCAGCAGGAGGCAGCCCGTAAACTAAGGTTTACCGCCAAGAAAACCATGATGGTAGCACAGCAGCTCTATGAGGGTATTGAACTCGGAGGCGAGGGCGCGGCGGGTCTTATTACATATATGAGGACCGACTCAGTGAGGGTGGCTGCTGAAGCCCAGGAGGAGGCGCGCGCCTTAATAAGAGGGGAATTCGGTAATGACTATTTACCGCAGAAGCCCAATGTATATAAAAGCAGGAAATCCGCGCAGGAAGCGCATGAAGCCATAAGGCCCACTTCTGTTATCAGGACCCCTTCAAGCATAAAAAGCTATCTGGCCAGAGATCAATACAGTCTTTACAAACTTATCTGGAACCGTTTCGTAGCCAGCCAGATGCACGTGGCGCTTTTAGAGCAGACGTCTATTGATATCTCCGCGGAGTCCCGGGGACCAGGAGAGGCCAAAAGATATATATTCAGGGCCTCAGGCACGGTCGTTCAGTTCCCCGGATTTATGAAGGTTTATACGGAAGGCGGCGACACCGAGTCTGAAGAGGAAGGTCTGCTCCCGTCCCTGAATGAAGGTGATGTTTTGAAACTGCTGGGTATCACGCCGAAACAGCATTTCACCCAGCCTCCGCCCCGGTTTTCTGAGGCCTCGCTTGTCAAAGAACTTGAGGCAAAAGGCATAGGACGTCCGAGCACATACGCCAGCATACTGTCAACCATACAGGACAGAAAGTATACGGAAAAGGTCGAAGGCAGGTTCACACCCACGGAGCTGGGGATACTGGTAAGCGATCTGCTGGTGGACAAGTTTTCGGACGTTATGGACTATAACTTCACAGCCAAAATGGAAGACGACCTTGACAGGATAGAGGAAGGCGGATTTAAATGGTTTGATATCGTCATGGATTTTTATAGACCCTTTGACAAGGACCTGACGGAGGCCATGGAAAATCTCGGCAAGGTGAGGCCCGTAGATATCCCCACTGACCAGGTGTGTGATAAGTGCGGAAAGCCGCTGGTCATCAAGTGGGGCAGGCACGGCAGGTTCATCGCATGCACCGGATACCCTGAATGCAAAAATACAAGACCTCTGGAACAGGAGGGCGCGGCTGGCGGAACAGGCGCGGAGGGTCAGGAGACTGCGGAGAAATGTGAAAAGTGCGGCTCGCCTATGGTCCTGAAATCAGGGAGGTTCGGAAGGTTCCTCGCCTGCAGCAAATACCCCGAATGCAAAACCACAAAAGCCATAAGCACAGGCATCAAGTGCCCTGAAGACGGCGGTGACATTGTAGAGAGAAGGACCAAGAAAGGGAAGGTGTTTTTCAGCTGCGGGAATTATCCTAAATGCAAATTTGCAACATGGTATAAGCCTGTAAATAGAAAATGCCCTCAATGTGACGCGGCGTTCCTGGTCGAAAAGAAGACAAAACAGGGTGAATATATAGCCTGCCTTAATAAAGAATGCGGGTATAAAGAAGAGCTTCATGAAGCCGGCGGCGAACAAGAAGGGCCGGAAGTTTAAATTAAAGCAGTAAGTATTCTATCAGTCAGTATGGCATTTCCTGCACAACTCAAAGCCGCTCCCCACGTTTAGTCTCCAGAGCCTGGGCGAGTCTGACGCGTGTGGGTCGTGGCAGCTCACGCATGAAAGCTCCCTGTCTTTTCTCAGAGGATCGGGCTTCCCCCGTATCGGATGAAAATACGACCCGCCCACTGCCGCGACTATGTGCCTTCCGTTGCCTTTATCAACATGACAGTTTAAGCAAAGGTCCAATGTGGGCTTGTGGAGATTGGAAGGATTTTCTGAAGCATGCGGACTGTGGCAAATGGTGCAGCTTCCGGTAGTAAAAGGCCCGTGAAAGTACTTTTTGCGCTCCCATTCTTCTTTCTGCTCTATATGGCAGCCAAAACAAACTTTCGTGTCCGGTTTTCTGACTGCATACACCGGGGCCGCCTTGGGGTCATGGCAGCTGAGACAGCTCCACACAGCGGAGGGCCCGTGAATAAAGGGATAGGCCGTTAAATTTTTATGACATGAGTAGCAGGTGGAATCTGCTGCCGACATATCTCTGCTCCTTAATTTTTCAGCAGGGAATGCAGATACACTGACAGGCTTTTTGTCAGTATCGGCCGGTTTGAGAATATGACACGCGCTGCACTGATCACGATTTTTCATGTGAAAGTAATCTTTCTCAAAACCGGGCGGCGGATTCTTATAAGCGCTCTCAAGATCTGACCTGCGAAAAACAGTCATTTCAATACTGTCAACCGCCGTCTTCTCTCTTTGCGCTGTTATGTTTATCCTGTTGATGCCTGCCGCCAACGGGACTGAAAAACATTCAAACTCGCTGTCAGCAACGATCCGCAACTTTTCTTTATCATTGACCAGTATGCTTATTGAATCCGCAGAACCCTTCGGGACATTCAAAGACATACTTAATATGCCAAACTCCATAATAGTCCTGTCAGGGGGGTAATTAACTGTGATGACATGCCTGCCTTCTTCAGCTGACAGCCCGGTTGCGATGAAAAGAACGATTATGAAGAAGAGTATCTTTATTCTCATTTAATTTTTCAGACTGGTCCTGTCTGTCTATTATAAGGGAATGGTGTTAAAAGAAACTTGCGGGAAAATATGTCTGAAGGATTAACGAGACCTGGGGGTGTTGCTGAATGCACAGGCTGCCACACCTTTTATGCTCCTATTAAATAGGTACAGTTTGACCCCCAGATCTCTGGTATTCATTCTATCGGTCCTCAGAGTTTACGGCTTTAATGATCTGCTATTAATCAGCATGGCCCGCATAATTCAATTAAGGGTATTATAAAGGGCATTGTGTCTGATTACAATAAAAAAATTGCTATAAATAAATTGCGATTTGTTATATAAGGGAGGGCATTGTGAAAATAAAAAGGGGCGGCATAAAGCCGCCCCTGAGATGTTCTGCCGGATATCTTCTACAGGAGATGTCCAATACACGTATTGCCGTGCGAGTGGCTGTTCGAGCCGTCAGGACACGTCGTGTTCCACCAGATTATGGTGTTGATGTTGGTAGCGCCTGACAGGTTGGCATTTGTCAGGTTGGCGTCTGTCATATCTGCATTTAACATGTTAGCGCCGGTGAAATCGGCGTTACTCAGATCGACCCTGTAAAATGATGCGCCTGTTAAATTGGTGTTGATGAGAATTGCGCTGTGCATGCAGGCGTTGTTCATGTCCATTATGAAGAGGTTCTCATCAGTAAGGTTACATTCATAAAGGTCAGCCCATGGCCCGAGGTACATGCCGCAATCAGCGCTGACCCCGGTGCATACAATAGGTCCGGACCCCGGGCCTCCGAGGGCAGTACACGTGCTGGGTTGGCCGGAACATGTCCAGTTGCTCTCTATATGGCATAAGGAATCGCATCCGTCGGCTGAAGTTATATTTCCGTCATCGCATGTTTCAGCTCCGTTAATTATGCCATTTCCGCATATACTGGCAGCATGTACACATGAGCTGGGATAGCCCGAGCATGTCCAGCCGCTCTCTATATTACATGATGAACTGCATCCGTCAGCAGAGGTTGTATTCCCGTCATCGCATGTTTCAGTTCCGCTAATTATGCCATTTCCGCATACAGCAGTGCTTCCACCCACGAAATAAGTGCAAATCAGGCTGCCGTTTGAATCAAATCCTGTAACAAAATAATTGGGGGGACAGGACATCCCTGCAAGAGCGAGAAGCCCTGACTGACCCTGTGGACCAGCCGGCCCCTGAGGACCGGTATCTCCGGTGTCGCCTTTATCACCTTTGAAACCTTGCGGTCCGGCAGCACCGGCTGGACCCTGATCGCCCTGAAGACCTTGCGG